>NZ_SISL01000352.1:0-6177 GCF_004307965.1 Verrucosispora sp. SN26_14.1
AGGGCGCACCGCGACCGGCACGGGCGCGGTCTGCGTGGGCGGCTGGTGCCGGCGACTGTGCCGTTGGCGCGCACCAAGGCGGAGATCTTCGACGACCTGGTGCTGGACACCGTCGAGACGCTGGAGCGTCGCTTCGCCAAGGAACTCGCCGGGGTGGAGTTCGCCGTCGAGGACGTCCCGCCGGATCTCAACGTCTATGACACCGACGTGCTGGAGGACGGCGAGGTGCCGTTGGCCCGGCTGCTGCCGGGTCGGCCGGGACGTCAGGAGGTGCCACCTCGCATCGTGCTGTACCGCCGCCCGCTGGAGTTCCGGGCCATGGACCGCGAGGATCTCGCCGACCTGGTGCACGACGTGATCATCGAGCAGGTGGCGAACCTGCTCGGCGTCGACCCGGACGAGTTGGCCTGACCCGGCCGCCGTGACCCCCCACGGCACATCGTCACCCCCGGGGCGGGACGTCCCCCGACCGTCCCTTCCCGACGACTCAGGCTGCTCGCCGCTTGAGCTTGCGCCGCTCACGCTCGGAGAGCCCACCCCAGATCCCGAACCGCTCGTCGTGGCCGAGAGCGTATTCGAGGCATTCGGTCTTGACCTCGCACCGCGAGCAGATGCGCTTCGCTTCGCGGGTCGAGCCGCCCTTCTCGGGAAAGAACGCCTCCGGGTCGGTCTGCGAGCACAGCGCTCGCTCCTGCCACTCCGGCGCGTTTCCGAGCAGGTCGGCCGCCTCGAGCTGGCCGTCCATCAATTGCCTCCTTGTCGCGCACCGGCGCCATCGCCGCTGCAACCCCCCACGCGAAAGGCGTGCTTGTCCGTCCGGTCCCGTTATGATGCGGTTCGTGCGAACAACCCCATTCAAATTACACGCGTGTAATGCGTGCGGCGTCAAGCCAAACTTGATAATGGAGTCGCCCTCCCGACACGCACCCGGTCTCGCCCTGCCCTATCGATTCAGACCCCGGCCGAGTAACGCCCTCTCCGGCGAGTTGCCCGAGTTTTCTCCCGTGGCGCACGGCCCGGGACAGCGGTGATCACACCCCGCGCCGGCCTCCGGAAGGCCACCCGACAAGATCGGTTGATCTTGACCCGCAAGATTAGCCCGACTTCGTCGGGACCGCCCGTCCACCGGGCATACGACGACCGCGCCCCGTCCACATCGTGGACGGGGCGCGGTCGTGAGACAGTCGGCGCGGTCAGTCGGAAGTCGCGGAAAGGCTGGTGGGCCACGTGAATTCGGAGACCACACCACCGGCCACCCGGACCGTTCCGGCGGGCGTATCGTCGTCCCACCAGACGGTATAGGTACCTGCCGGCAGGTCCGGGTAGACCGCACTGTGGAAGGTACCGTCCAGGACCTGCCGCTCGCGTACGGCGGAGTGGGTCCGCGGCTCGTCGTCGTGGTCCGGGCGGCTGACCTCGATTTCCCGACCGAGCAGGTGACGTCCGGTGTGCACGATCAGGGCACCGGTCTCCCCGCCCAGGTCAAGCACAACAGTCGCGCTCCCCGTCGGACCGTATGTGTGCACATGCCCGCTCATGCCGACCCTCCGCTACGCTCCGCGCCGGCACGAGGGCCGACCGCACCGATGATTCGCTCGCTCATGCCGTCCTCCACTGCGCTCCGCGCCGGCACACCCCTGAATCGATGACTCGCTCGCTCCGCTCGCTCATGCCGCCGCTCCCGGGTTGTTGAAGCCGTCGTAGGGCGTACCGAGGAAGGGGAAGTTGCGCAGGAACGGCGCGGTCACGTCGGCGGCGCTCAACCCCGGGGTGACCGCGGCGGCCGCCTCGTCCGGCTGGAACTTCCGGTCCACCAGCGGCACCGTCAGACCCGCGATGGCCCGCAGCGCGATCGTCACCACGTCGTCGGTGACCCGCCGACCGTTCGGGAAACCGGCCAGGTCACCGGCGAGTACGCCGATGGCGTTCGGGCGGCGGGCCGGCGGGATCGCGGTGTTCAGGCGCAGCATGTCGGCCTGCACGTCGCCGGTGGCGTTGGTGAAGCCGTCGATCAGTCCCTCCGGGACACCGGTGAGCAGGATCGCGACCAGGTCCGCCCGCGCCTTCTCGGACTTGTTCAGCTTCTCCAGGTTGGGGAAGACGCCCGGGTAGAGCACCGGCAGCAGGGCGGCCAACTCGGGTCGCTCGACGAACTTCGCGAACCGCTTGTCCTCCGACGGCGGCAGGGTGTTCCACAGGTCCTTCTGTGCCATCGGCACGATGACCTCGTTGAACAGTGGGTTGCCCAACCTGGACACCTGGGTGAACGGCCCGGTGCTCGTGTCGGCGGCCACCCTGTCGCCGAGCACCCGCACCTGGCGGCGGGACGCCGAGGTCCAGACGCCGATCACCGAGGCGGGTTCCTGCCAGTGATACCGGTTCGCCTTGCGGCGCGCCCGGTCCAGCGGCACCTGAAGGGCGATGCTGTGCACGTTGAGCCGGTCGGTGGTGTTCACCGGCGTGCCGGGCTCCCGGAAGATCTTCTTGCCGGCCACGTGCAACTGCTGGAACGGGCGCAGCGTACCGAGGTCGAAGATCGCCCCGAGGTCGACGAAGAAGCCGTCGGCGCGCTGCCCGGCGAAGACCTTCTCGCCGGTGGAGAGCGAGAAGGTGGCCTGGCGGACCAACTCGCCGTACTTCGGGGTGGAAAGCGGGCCGACGTTGCACGGCGGGCAGGGCAGCTTGCGCGCCAGCCGCTCTTCCCGTCCACCGGCGATCCGGGTCAGGCTGTAGAACTGCCGTCGGTTCCAGTTCTCGCTGTCCAGGGAATCGATCGGCCCGGTGTTGTAGAGAAAACTATTCGGGTTCGTGATTTCGGTGGTGAATTCGAAACGGTAGGTGACGTCCGGCTGCCCGTCACCGTTGTTGTCGATGTGGATCTCGTAGCGCACGTCGTCGCCGAACTCGAAGAAGTTCGGGCCGCCCGAGGGCAGTTGCAACGGTACGTAGTTGGCGATCAGCGTCACCGTGTCCGGACGGTCCGGCGTGACGAAGGCGTACAGGTCCGACGAATCGGCGACCGGGTCCTTGGCGATCTCCGGCGCTTCGCGGTGTGACGACATGACGAACCCACCTCACGGGGCAAAAGTGTGCATTGGACGGACGGCCGGGCGCCGAGAGCCCGCGCCGGACCGGAGTACGCGGCCGCCCGTACGGCGGCGGCGGGTGACCGCTCAGCGCCGGTGACGGGCGCCGCGGTCGGCAACGCCCGGCGTGGCGGGCGGAGGTCGGGTGGGCACGGTCAGCGCCGGGCGGCGGCCTTGCGCAGCCGGTCCGCCAGACCACGGTCCCGCACCTCGATGCGGGACTGGCCCACGAAGACGTCCATCGTGCCGGAGCGGGCGTCGCGCAGGTGCACCACGATCGTCTCGTCCGCGCCGGCCGCGACCCCCTTGTCGTCGTCCCCGGCGGCCGAGAGGCCCGGCACCGCCAGGGCGGCGGCGCCGAGCGTGGCGCTGGCCGCAGCCGTCAACGTCTGCCGGCGGGTCAGTCGCGGCCACTGCCGCGTCCGCCTTCTCTCAGTGATCATGGCCAACCTTTCCGGCGGCGCGCAGGCGCCCGCAAGGACGGACGGGGGTCGCCGCACGGACCGCGAAGGCCCCCGAATCTCGGGTGCCGGCGGCGGTCCTCGCCGATCCCGCCGCCGGCATCGACAGGTACGGCCGGGGACGCGCGAAGGTTCGACGCTAGGCGCTGAGGTGACCGTACGAAGTCGTACGCCTACGCGCCGGACGACCGGCCGCCGTCGCGATCGCCCGTAGCTGCTCCTCGGTCCGCGCGGAACCGTTGCCCGAACCGGCCATCCGCGAGATGGTCTCCTCCATCAACGTGCCGCCCAGGTCGTTGCAGCCGCTGCGGAGCATCTCGACCGTGCCCTCGTCGCCCAGCTTCACCCAGGAGCACTGGATGTTGTCGATCCGACCGTGCAGGAGCACCCGGGCCATCGCGTGCACCACCCGGTTCTCCCGCCAGGTCGGCCCCGGCCGGGCGATGCCGGCCAGGTAGATCGGGGCGTTGGTGTGCACGAAGGGCAGCGCCACGAACTCGGTGAACCCGCCGGTGCGGTCCTGCACACCGGCCAGCACCCGGAAGTGCGCCAGCCACTGCCCGGGATGGTCCACGTGGCCGTACATCATCGTGGAGCTGGACCGGAGGCCCAGCTCGTGGGCGGTGCTGACCACCTCGACCCAGGCGGCGGTCGGCAGTTTGCCCTTGGTCAGCACCCAGCGCACCTCGTCGTCGAGGATCTCCGCCGCCGTCCCGGGGATGGTGTCCAGCCCCGCCTCGCGCAACCCGGTCAGCCACTCCTTCACCGACACCCCGGCCTTCGCGGCGGCGGTGGCGATCTCCATCGGGGAGAAGGCGTGCACGTGCATCCGGGGCACCCGCGCCTTGATCGCGCGGACCAGGTCGGCATAGACGGTGACCGGCAACTTCGGGTCGATACCGCCCTGGATGCAGACCTCGCCGGCACCGGCGTCCCAGGCCTCCTGTGCCCGGTCGGCGACCTGCTCCACCGACAGGCGGTACGCGTCGGCGTCCCGCTCCCGCTGCGCGAAGGCACAGAACCGGCAACCCACGTAGCAGACGTTGCTGAAGTTGATGTTGCGGTTGACGACGTACGTGACGTCGTCGCCGACCGTGTCCCGGCGCAGGTCGTCGGCGCGGCGGCAGAGTTCGTCCAGGGCCGGGCCGTCCGCGCCGAACAGCGCCATCGCGGCGTCGGCGTGCCGGGGTTCGAGTAGCGCCGCCGGGTTGTCGGCGGCCAGCCGCAGCCCCGCCCGCAGGTCGGCGTCACCGGCACCGGCGGCGACCGACCGACCGGCCGGACCGGCGGGCGGTACGGCGACCTTGGCCGCCACCTCCGACCAGTCCCCGTAGACGTGGTCGAAGTCGCCCCGCCGGTCCTCGGTCCGTCCCGTGCGGTCGATGTCGACGTGCAGGTCGGTCCGCCCGCCGAAGGTCTCGTCCGGCTCCTGCCAGGGACGGCCGACCGGCCGGGCCGACTCCACGGCGAGCCCGGTCGCCGGCTCGGCCAACGCGGTGACGTGCGGCAGCAGGCGCGGATCCAGCCACGGCTCACCGGCCCGGACGTACTCCGGGTAGACGGTCAGCCGCTCGCGCAGCGTGAACCCGGCGGCGGCGGTACGCGCCGCCAACTCGTCGAGCTGCGGCCACGGGCGTTCCGGGTTGACGTGGTCCGGGGTCACCGGCGAGACGCCGCCCCAGTCGTCGATGCCGGCCCGCAGCAACAGGTCGTACTCGCCGGCGATGAGGTTCGGCGGCGCCTGGATGCGGGCCTTCGGGCCGAGCAACAGCCGGGCCACCGCGACGGTGGCCGCCAGGTCGTGCAGTTCCGCGTCCGGCATGCCGCGCATCGCGGTGTCCGGCTTGGCGCGGAAGTTCTGCACGATCACCTCCTGGAGGTGGCCGTACTCCCGGTGCGCCCGCCGGATGGCGAAGATCGCGTCCACCCGTTCGGCGGGCGTCTCGCCGATGCCGATCAGGATGCCGGTGGTGAAGGGGACGCCGACCCGACCGGCGTCGTCGAGCACCCGCAACCGGACCGCCGGTTCCTTGTCGGGCGAGCCGTAGTGCGGGCCGCCCGGCTCCGACCAGAGCCGCGTCGCGGTGGTCTCCAGCATCATCCCCATGCTGGGCGCGACCGGCTTGAGCCGTTGCAACTCCGACCAGGAGAGCACGCCCGGATTCAGGTGCGGCAGCAGGCCGGTCTCCTCCAGCACCGCCACCGCGCAGGCCCGCACGTAGTCCAGCGTGGATTCGTAACCCCGCTCGTCCAGCCACTGCCGGGCCGCCGGCCAGCGCTCCTCCGGCCGGTCGCCGAGGGTGAACAGCGCCTCCTTGCAGCCCTGGGCCGCACCGGCGCGGGCGATGGCGAGCACCTCGTCGCGGTCGAGGAACGCCGCCGGCAGCCTGTGCGGCACCGTGGCGAAGGTGCAGTAGTGGCAGCGGTCCCGGCAGAGCCGGGTCAACGGCACGAAGACCTTCTTCGAGTACGTGACCACACCCGGCCGCCCGGCGTCCCGCAGGCCGGCGTCGCGGATCGCGCCGGCGACGTCGAGCAGTTCGGTGAGGGCGGTGCCGCGCGCACTCAGCAGTGCGGACGCCTCGTCGACGTCGAGCGCCCGGCCGGCGGCGGCCCGACGCAGGGCCCGG
>NZ_SISL01000353.1:0-6164 GCF_004307965.1 Verrucosispora sp. SN26_14.1
GGCGGCCCCGGTACCAGCGGCCGCCTCCGCCACCGCCGCCCCGGCCGACGCCGGCCAGGAAGAGGGCCAGCAGCAGCAGGCCGATCAGCACGAGCGTGTTCCAGTTGAACAGGTCCGGTGCGCCGAGGTCGGTGTCGAGCAGGTCGAGCAACAGGGCGAAGCCGAAGACCGCAGCGGCGGCGATGGCGAGCATGTCGTTCCTCCGGTGGGGGTTCCAGTAGGTTCGGCGCGGGATGTACCCGATCGGTCGGCTCGCCAATCTCCACCCTGGATGCGAGCCGCCCCGCAGCGCCCCCACCTAGGCTGTTGCGGTGATCATCCCTGCGGAGGCGCTGGTGGGCCGGGAGGCGATCCTGACCGCCGTGGACCACCACCCCTTCTTCCGGCACACGGTGCCGCGCCACGCCCCGGTGCGCGGCTGGCGACACGAGGGGGCGGTGTGCTGGCTGCTGTCGTCGCCACAGTCGACGGTCTGCGCCGCCGTGGGGCCGCCGGACGCGGCTGTCACACTGGTCGCCGCGCTGGCCGAGGAGCGGACGCTCGACCCGGGCCAGTGGGTGCACCTGCCCCGGCGGGATCCGGCCACCGACCGCGCCGGTGCGGTCGTGGCGGCGTACCGGGACTGGGACTTTCTCTGGACGACCGGCGCGCCGCCGCCGCAGCCCGGTGAGGAACACGTGGTCCGCCTGGACGCGGCGGACCATCCGGCGCTGACCGCGCTGATCGACGCGGCGTTCCCCACCAGTACGGCGCGGCCGGGCGATCCCCGGATCGTCGACTGGTACGGCATCCGCGACGGCGACCGGTTGATCGCCGCCGGGGCCGACCGGACCCGGGACGAGGTCGGATTCCTCGCCGGGCTGGTCGTCTGCCCGACACACCGCAACCAGGGGCTGGGCGCGGCGCTGACCGCCGGCATGACCCGGGCGTTGTCCCGGCGGTACGACATGGTGGCGCTCGGCGTCTACCCGGACAACACCGGCGCGATCCGGTTGTACCGGCGGCTCGGCTACACCGGCGCCTTCCCGCTCGCCTCGGTCCGTCTCCCCGCACCGGCGGACGCCCCGGCGGACGCGCGGGCAGCCCGCCAGGCCGGCAGATAGAGCGGCGCGGCCACGGCCAGCACCACCGCGCCGACCAGCATCGCCGTGCCCACCCCGGCCCGGTCGCCGACGAAGCCGAGCACCGCCCCGCCCAACGCTCCCGCCGGCATGGCCACCATCGAGTTCACCGAGATCACGCTGTTGCGGTAGGGACCGTCCACCTGCCGGTGCAGCAGTCCCATGTGCAGCGGATTGGACGCGCCGTGCACGGCGTAGCAGGCGATGAACGCGATCAGCACGCCGACCGGACCGGCCAGCAGGGCCATGCCGACGACCGTGACGCCCTGCACGATCCGCAGCAGGGCGGCACCGGGTGCGGCCCCCAGCCGACGGATCAGCAGCGGGGTGAGCGCCGCACCGCCGGCCGACGCCAGCCAGGCCACGGTGTTGGCCGGACCGAGCAGGGCGGCGGCCCGGTCCGGGTCACCCACCACCTCGGCCAGCCGCACCGGCAGCAGGCCCTCGAAGGTCATCATGCCGAAGCCCCAGAACAGCTCGACCGCGACCAACGCGAGCAGCACCCGGGACCGACGCAGCAGGCCGAACGCCTCGCCCACCATCCGCGGCGCCGCGCGGACCGAGGACCGCAGCGCACCCGCGCCCGCCGCCGGGCGCTGCTCCACCAGCAGCGCCAGCAACGCCACCAGCGCGACGGCCTGCAACAGGACCGCGATCACGATCGGCGTGGTGAGCGCGCTGACCGGACCCACCGGCCCCAGCGCCACCAGCCCGCCGCTGAGCAGCGCACCGGCCGCCATCGACAGGCCGAGGACCGCGCCACCCTGACCGAGCCCCTTCTCGTACGCGGCGTCCGGGTCGGCGGCGAGGGTGCTGTTGACGTACCAGGACTCCAACGGCCCGCTGTCCAGGGCTCGGAACACGCCCTGCAACGCCCAGACGGCGGCCAGCAGGGCGAAGGAGTCGGCGACCACCAGCAGGGCCAGCGACACCAGGCCGACCACGTTCGCCACCACCAGCACCGGCCGGCTGCCCAGCGCGTCGGCGAACCCGCCGGTCGGCAGCTCCAGGGCGAGCACCACCACCCCCTGCGCGCCGACGGCCAGGCCGATCTGGGTCAGGGTCAGGCCCCGCTCCTGCATCAGCAGGATGGTCACCGGGATCATCAGACCGACCGGTAACCACCGGAGCCCGTGCAGGATCAGGAAACGACGGCGGATCTGGAGCACGGACAGGTCGCTCGTCACCGCTTCTCCCCCATCAGCAGCGGGTGGCTGGCCAGGACGACCTGCACCTGCTCGGCGCCGGGCGCATCGGGATCCGCCTCGGCGTGGTAGCGCTGGAGGATCTGCAACAGCTCCGCCTGGAGTTCCTTGAGCCGGGCCGCCGGGATGGTCATGAAGACGTCGCTCATGCCGAAGGCTTCGCGCCACTCGGGCGACCACTGGTCGCGTACGGCGAACCATCGCTCGGCGTGCTCGACGAAGAGGCGCACCTGGTCGGCCTGGATCCACTCGATCGCGGCCCGCGCGTCCGGATCGTCGTCGAAGTCGGTGCTCTCGAAGCTCGTGACGTCGTGCGCGGCCCGCCACCAGCGTTGCCGCCCGGCGCCGCGGTCGGTCTCCTCGACGACCAGCCCGACCTCGGCCAACTGGCGCAGGTGGTAACTGGTCGCGCCGGTGTTGGTGTCCAGCAGCTCGGCGAGGGTGGTGGCGGTCGCCGCCCCCTTCACCCGCAGCGCACCGAGCAGCCGGTTACGCAGCGGGTGCGCCAACGCACGGACCTGCCGATGATCGATCCGCACCCGTCGCGGTGCCGGCTTCTGCACGTCTCCCATGACCACACCGTAGCGGTGCACAGTTCTTATGCACAAGTATTGTGCATAGAGATCGTGCATCCGGGCGGAGCGGTGTTCGTGGTTCGACTCAGACGGCGAGAAGCTCGGTGACGCCACGCAACCGCGTCCGCAGGAGCGTGGCGGCGCGCGTGGAATCCAGACGCACCTCGCCGGGACGGAGCACCCCGGCAGCGACCCCGGTGGTGGTGTGCAGGCCGGTCGGGTCCAGGCCCTCCCGCCGGGCCACGGCCCGCCACGCGATATGAGGTCGGCGGGCGCGTCGCCCGCCGACCTCACGCGGTGTCGGTCAGGTGGGGTCGGCGACCGGGGCGGCCGGACCGGCGGTGCCGGTGTGCGGGACCTGGGCCGGCTTCGGCTTGGCGTCGATACCGGCCTCGGCGCGCTGCTGCCCGGTGATCGGGGTGGGTGCGCCGGTCAGCGGGTCGAAGCCGCCGCGCGTCTTCGGGAAGGCGATGACCTCGCGGATCGAGTCGACACCGGCGAGCAGCATGCAGACCCGGTCCCAGCCGAACGCGATGCCGCCGTGCGGGGGCGGGCCGTAGCTGAACGCCTCCAGCAGGAAGCCGAACTTGTCCTGCGCCTCCTCCGGCGTGATTCCGAGCAGCTCGAAGACCCGCTGCTGCACCTCACGACGGTGGATACGGATCGAGCCGCCGCCGATCTCGTTGCCGTTGCAGACGATGTCGTACGCGTAGGCCAGCGCCCGGTCCGGCGCCTCCTCGAAGCGGTCCATCCACTCGGCGTTCGGCGAGGTGAACGGGTGGTGCACGGCCGTCCAGCCACCATCGTCCGTCTTCTCGAACATCGGCGCGTCCACCACCCAGCAGAACGCCCAGGCGCTCTCGTCGACCAGACCGGCCCGCTTGGCGATCTCGATCCGGGCCGCACCGAGCAGCTCCTGAGCCGGGCGTGCCTCCGGGCCGGCAGCGAAGAAGACAGCGTCGCCCGGCTTGGCGCCGACGGCGTCGGCCAGCCCGGCCAGGTGCTCGGCGGAGAGGTTCTTCGCCACCGGCCCGCGCGGCTCGCCGGTCTCGGCGTCCAACACCACGTACGCCAGTCCCTTGGCACCGCGCGCCTTGGCCCAGTCCTGCCAGCCGTCCAGTTCCTTGCGGGTCTGACCGGCGCCGCCGGGCATCACCACCGCACCGACGTACCCGCCCGCGTCGATCGCCCCGGCGAAGACCCGGAACTGGGTGCCGCGCAGGTAGTCGGTCAGCTCGGTCAGCTCCACGCCGTAGCGCAGGTCCGGCTTGTCCGAGCCGTACCGGGCCATGGCGTCGTGCCAGGTGATGCGCGGGATCGGGCGCGGGATCTCGTACCCGGCCAGGTCCGACCAGAGGGCGGCGGCGATCTCCTCACCGAGGTCGATCACGTCCTCCTCGGTGACGAAGGACATCTCGATGTCGAGCTGGGTGAACTCCGGCTGCCGGTCGGCCCGGAAGTCCTCGTCGCGGTAGCAGCGGGCGATCTGGTAATACCGCTCCATGCCGCCGACCATGAGCAGCTGCTTGAACAGCTGCGGGGACTGCGGCAGCGCGTACCAGCTGCCGGGTTGCAGGCGGACCGGGACCAGGAAGTCGCGGGCGCCCTCCGGGGTGGACCGGGTCAGCGTCGGCGTCTCGATCTCCAGGAAGTCCCGCTCGTGCAACACGCCACGGGCGAGCTGGTTGGCCCGCGAGCGCAGGCGCATCGCCCGGGCCGGGCCGCCCCGGCGCAGGTCGAGATAGCGGTACTTGAGGCGGACGTCGTCGCCGGCCACCACCTGGTCGTCGATCGGCAGCGGCAGCGGAGCGGCCTCGGAGAGCACGTCCAACTCGGCGGCGGTCACCTCGATCTCGCCGGTCGGCAGCTCCGGGTTCTCGTTGCCCGCCGGGCGACGGGTGACCTCACCGACGACCTTGACGCAGTACTCGTTGCGCAGCGCGTGCGCGTCCTCCTCGCGGAAGACCACCTGGACCACGCCGGATGCGTCGCGCAGGTCGACGAAGATGACACCGCCGTGGTCGCGCCGGCGGGCCACCCACCCGGCGAGCGTCACCGTGGTGCCGGCGTCCGTCGCGCGCAGGCTGCCGGCGTCATGGGTACGGATCACGACGTGCGTCTCCCTCGTCTGGCTCTACGTCCGTTGCTCCCGGCATTCTGTCAGCCCTCCCCCGTCCCCGTTCCCCGGGTGCAAGGAAGGGCCCCCTGTTAACGCCTCGCGCATAGCAGGGGTCCCCTACTAACACCAGCGCGCCGGTTGGCGTTAGCAGGGGACCCTTCCTATACCGCAGGCGTTAGCAGGGGACCCCTGCTTACAAGCCGGGCGGGCCGCCGGAGGAGGAATCCGGCGGCCCGCTGGCGGAGGAGAAGGTCAGATACGTGAGTACGGGTCAGTAGACGCTGACGCCGTACCGGCTCAGCACCGGTCCGATGGGCTGGAAGAAGGTGGTGCCGCCGATGCTGCAGTTGCCGCTGCCGCCGGAGGTCAGGCCGAGCGCGATGGTGCCGCTGAAGAGCGAGCCGCCGCTGTCGCCCGGCTGGGCGCAGATGTTGGTCCGGATCAGGCCGCGCACCTGACCCTCGGCGTAGTTGACGGTGGCGTTGAGGGCGGTCACCGAGCCGCTGCGCACACCGGTGGTGCTGCCGGAACGCTGCGCCGACTGGCCGACGTACGCGTTGCCGGAAGCGGTGATCTCCCGGTAGGTGCCGTTGTGGAGGTAGACGTTGCCCGGCTGCACGACGCTCTGGTTGGCGTAGCGGACGATGCCGTAGTCGCTGCCCGGGAAGACGCTGCCGGTACGCGAACCGAGCAGCGCGGTCTGCGCCGAGTTGCTGTACCAGTTCGCGGCGATGTTGGTGCAGTGGCCGGCGGTCACGAAGTAGTAGGTGCTGCCGGCGCGCACGTTGAAGCCGAGCGAGCAGCGTCCGCCACCCTGCGCGTAGATCGCCTCGCCACCGGAGATGCGGGTGCTCAGCACACCGGCCTGGGCCTCGATGCGGACGGCGCCGTTGGTGCGGGCGGCGGCGGCCTTGACCCGCTCCAGCTTGGCGCCGGTGACGGTGCTGTCGACGGAGACGACGACCTGGTTGGTGGCGGGGTCGGTCCACCAGGCGGTGCCCGGGATCGCGGCGGAGCGCTCCAGCACCGCGGTGGCCCGGTTCAGCTCGGTGGCACCACGCGTGACCAGCTTCGGGGTGGCGCCGGCGGCGGCCACCTGGCGGGCCGCGACGGCGTCGGTCACCGCGACGACCATGGCGCCGCT
>NZ_SISL01000354.1:0-6136 GCF_004307965.1 Verrucosispora sp. SN26_14.1
GCCGCGAGCGGGTCCGCCGGCACCGGCTCCTCCTGCCACCCCAAGGCGGTGGTGGTCAGTCCCTCGACCAGGTGCCGCCCGACGTCGGTGAGCTGCGGCAGGTCGCGCATCATCCGCAGGGTTGCCCACACCTGCTCCCGCCACCGGGCGAACTCGAAGTGCGCCAGCCCGGCGGCGGTGCCGGTCGCCACCTGCCGGTACGCCCGCCAGAACTCGACGATCCCGACGAAGGCGTACACGCCCTGGATCAGACCGCCGAGCGGGCGGGGATCGTCGCGCCAGGGCGCGTACAGCCGGTGCGGCGGTTCGCCCTCGATCAGTGGGGCCAGGTGCAGCAGTCCGCCGAGCTTGATGTGCTGGAACTCGTGGACCAGCGTGACCGCCAGCTCGGGAGCGTCCTCCGGCTCGGAGACGATCATGCTGCCGAAGGCGTCGCCCGCCGAGGCGCTCATGGTCCGGAACCGTTCGGCGGCCGGTTGGGGCACCACCGAGGTCAGGCCCCGGGCGATCGGCACCGCCAGGTCCGGGCAGGCCCGCACCAGCAGTGCCCACGCCTGGTCGAGCAGTTCCCGCCACCGCCGCACGTCGGCGGCGATGTCCAGGTGCGGCGCGGTGGGCGTACGCAGGTTGCGGTAGGGGTCGATGAAGTCGAGCGTGACCTCCAGGGTGTGCCCGCCGGCCGTGGAGCGTACGGTCGGCAACGGCACCCAGCCGTCGGTGCCACCGCCGGTGGCGTCGAACTCGACGACCGTGCCGGCCACGGTCACCGTGGCCCGCCCGTCCCCGCCGACGATCTCCGCCTCGTCCCACTCGTGGGCCTTGGGGACCCGGGCACCGCCGAGCGTCGGCAGGACGACGAAGCCGTCCCGCACCGGCACCCGCATGGTGAAGTCGCATCCGGTGCGGACGGCCGCAGCCACCGCCAGTGCGTGCAGGTACCCGAGGTCCACCCAGAGCGGGCCGGTGGCGGTGACCGTGGTGCCCCGCATCCGGCGCAGCGCGTACCCGGCCCAGGTGCCGACCTGCGGATGCAGGATCAGCTTCTCCACGACCTCGCGGTCGCGTCGCTGCGCGGCGACGAGCAGCCGCCATGCCTCGGCGACCGGCGGCAGCGGGCCGGTGGCGTCGGGTACGCCGGCGGCGGCGTCCAGGACCGCCCGCAGTTGGATCTTGCGCCAGCTGCTCTCGGCAGCCAGCAGTTCGGCGATGGTGTCGGCGTCAGCGGACCCGGTGGCCAGGGCCCCGAAGTGGCGTGGGTCCAGGCGATGGCGCGCGGGTCGACCGACCGGCTCCGCCGCCAGATGGTGAGCGGTCACAACTTCTCCAAGGAAGGCCGGCCCCGTCAGTCGAGACGCTGGGGATTGTAGCCACTGGTGATACTTTCGGGATCGTCGACACGACGGAGGAGTCGCCGCATGATCGGGCCGAGAATCTCCTGGTCATAGTCGACCAGGAGATCAAGAGACACATCCGCGAGATCGACGAGTTCCGAGTCGACCTCGACAGCGAACGGTTGATTCACCGGCATACCATTACCACACTCCGCGCCCGATGAGGGCAATGGACGCGGCAGAACGCGCATTCGTCGGTGAATGGACCGATAGCACCCGGGATGTCACCGCCACCGATCCCCCAACACCCCCGCGCTGTGATCGTCGCCGCAGGTCAGAGCGGTTCTTGACGGTCCAGTCGGGTCGCCTGCGCGCGCCTCGGGTTGAGGGACGACCGCAGCCGGTCCACGGCCCGCTCACCGGTCGTGTCGATTTCGGCGGCGGAGCGCGAAATGCGCTGCTCACCACAATGGACCGTGGTCCACATCCGGTGGCGCGGTGGTGTTAGCGTGATCTCGTGTCCGGAACAGCCGTCGTGTTCGTACACGGATTCTTGTCCTCGGCCGACACCTGGGGAGAATTCGTCCGACTCGTTGCCCAGGACGACGCCCTGACCGGCCTTCACGTGCACACCTTCGGGTACGAATCGCCGTTGGTCTCGCTCAATCCGCTACGCCGGATACCGCACATCGACGACATCGCCGACGACCTGCGCACCTACCTGTCCCAGGACCTGGCCGACCACTCCCGGCTCGCGCTCGTCTCGCACAGCCAGGGCGGTCTGGTGGTCCAACGGGCCCTGGCCCGGATGCTCGCCGACAACCCCGGCGAACTCGACCGCCTCCGCCTGGTGCTCATGTACGCCTGTCCGAACGCCGGGTCGGACCTGGCCCTGCCGCTGCGCCGGAGCTTGCTGCGCTGGCACCCACAGGAGGCGGACCTGCGCCCGTTGCGCGCCGCCGTGCTGGACGCCCAACGGGTGGTGCTCCGCCAGATCGTCCACGCGCCGCAGCCGACCGTCCGGGTCAAGGTCTACGCCGGTGCCAGCGACGGCGTGGTCCCGCCCGCCTCGGCTCGCAGCGTCTTCCCGGACGCGGGCGTACTGCCCGGCGACCACTTCTCCATCATCCAGCCGGATTCCCACGAACACCGCTCCTATGTGGTGCTGCGGCGGGCCCTGCTCGCCCTCGACGATCCCGCACCCTCCCCCGAAGCACTCCCGGACGTCCGCGACCCGGACACGGGAACGCCGCAGACCGCCGGGCCGGCGGTGGAGCCGACCGGTGACGAGTACGCCGAACTGGTCCGGCTCCTGCTCGACCTGCCCAACATCCACGATCCGTCGTTCCGGCAGCAGCTCTACTCGCTTCTGCCCCGGCCGGTGCAGGAGCAGTTGCCGCGCAGCCCGGTGGCCCGGTTGGAGCTGATCGGGATGCTGAGCACGCTGTGGCGCTACCGCCACCTGGACGGCTGGCAGGCCCTCGGCGCAGGTCTCACCGCGCTCGTCCCCGACCACCCGGCCACCGTCGCCCTGCTCGCCCGGCTCGACACCCTCGCCCGGCCGATGTAAGGAAGGGCACCCTGCTAACGCCTCGGGTAGAGCAGGGGTCCCCTCCTCACAGCCGGACGACCGGGTAGCCGGCCACGGCGATCTCGGAGGCGTCCCCATCGACGCGCCGCGCCGATGGATTCGGCGCGGCTTCGTACCGACGAGGTCAGCGGGTCAGGGCAGCCAGTCCGGCCGCAGCGGATAGCCGTTGACCGCGTCCGGGCCGTTGCGCGTGGCCAGCACCTGGTGCAACTGGATGCCGTTGCGCTCGAACGCCAGCCGCGAACCGGCCATGTAGAGCCCCCACACCCGGGCCGTGCCACTGCCCACCTCGGCGACGCAGAAGTCCCAGTGCTCCACCAGGTTGCGGCACCACGCCGCCAGGGTCAGCGCGTAGTGCTGGCGCAGGTTCTCCTCGTGGTGCACCTCCAGCCCCACGTCGTGCAGTCCACTGATCACCCGCCCGGGACCGGCCAGCTCCCCGTCGGGGAAGACGTACCGGTCGATGAAGGCGCCCGACCGGTGCGGCGCCCGGTTGTCGGCCCGGGTGATGCAGTGGTTGAGCAGCCGCCCCTGCGGACGCAGCCGGTCCCGCAGGAAACCGAAGTACGCCGGGTAGTTGCGCACCCCGATGTGCTCGGTCAGCCCGATCGAGGAGACCGCGTCGAACTCCCGCCGGGGCGCGTCGCGGTAGTCCATGTGCCGCACCTCGGCCAGCCCGGTCAACCCCTCACGCGCGATCGCCGCCTGCGCCCACTGCGCCTGGGCACGCGACAGGGTCACCCCGAGGGCCTTGACGCCGTACTCGCGGGCCGCGTGCCGGACCATGCCGCCCCAGCCGCAGCCCACGTCGAGCAGGCGCATCCCCGGACGCAGCGCGAGCTTGCCCGCGACCAGGTCGTACTTGCTCGCCTGGGCCTCCTCCAGCGTGTCCTCGGGACTGCGGAAAACCGCGCAGGTGTACGTCATCGACGGCCCGAGCACCTTCTCGTAGAAGGCGTTGGAGACGTCGTAGTGGTGGCTGATCGCGCTGCTGTCCCGGAACCGGGAGTGCCGTAGGCCGCTCACGATCCGCCTCCAGCGGGGCAGCGCCTCCTGCGGCGGTGCCGGTGGCGGCAACAACCGTTCCCAGCCCAGCCTGCGTACCAGCGCCAACCCCTCGGCCACCGTCGGTGTGCGTACCCGCAACTCGTCCTTGAGCACCCGCAACGCCTCGTACGGGTCGCCCGGGTGCACCCCCTCCAGCGCCAGGTCACCGCTCACGTACGCCCGCGCCATACCCAGATCGCCCGGCGCCGTGAGCAGATACGACAGTCCCCGCTCGGAGCGGATCGACAGGGTGATCCCGGCGTCGGCCGGGCCGAGGCGACTGCCGTCGTACCCGGTGACCCGGACCGGCAGCGGGCCGGCGGTGAGTGCCCGGACCACGTCCGCGACACGCAGACCACGTCGGCCGCTCCCGTCCGGCGGTGTGGCGGGAGCACCACCCGCCCCCTGCTCTCGATCAACAAGGCTCATGCCGGCACTCCGCTTCGCTCCGTGCCACCATGAGGCTCGATCGCACTGAACCTGATGATTCGCTCGCTACGCTCGCTCATGCGCGCGTTACCGCCTTTTCGTACAGTCCGGTGAGCCGATGTTCCGGGTCGTACCGGTCCCGCACGGCGCGCCATATGTCACCGCCGTAGAGCCGGTCGAACGCATCCCGGTCGTAGTACGCGTCGGAGTAGAGCGACTTGTGTCCGCCCGCCTCCGACACCGCGCGCTCGATCTCCCGGTTCACGGCACCGTCGACGGCACCCTCGGTGATCGGCACGCTCCCCCAGAACCCGATGTTGACGTAGTCCTGCCCCGGCCGGAGCGGATACAACGGCCAGGACCGGGCGCTTCCACCGCCCGCCGGCTCTCGCAGCCGCAGCGGGCACAGCCACACCGGGGTCATCCCCACCCGGCGGGCGAACCAGTGCAGGAAGTCGGCGGTGCGGTCCAGCGGGACCTCGACGTCCTGCACCACGCGCTCCCGGGCCGGCTGGCCACGCCACCGGTCGATCCGGGCGGCCACCTGGTGGCGGTGTTCCAGCCGCACGATGCGGTGGTAGACGTCGCTGCGCCGCCACCGGGCCGGCCACAGCCGCCGCACCAGCGGATGTTGCGCCCCGAACGCCGCCGAGCACCAGAACCAGTCGGTGTCCCAGCGCCACAGGTAGTCGTGGACGGTGAGGGTGTCGTGCGGCAGCCGGCGCAGCGAGCGGTAGTAGATGTCCTGACCGGTGTAGTCGGAGACCCGGCCCGGATCGTCGGTGAAGCGGGCCAGCACCAGGTACGCCTCGCCGGGGCTGAACATCACCCCGTCCATCGCGTCGACGCTCTCCCCCGCCCAGGCGCGGCTGGCGGAGATCTCGCCGATCGCCTCGGTCAACGCGGTCAGGTCGGTGAATCGGACGTTGCGCAGCGCCACGTGCCGCCGGACCGGTTGCAGCTCGATGCGCAGCCGGGTGGCGTAGCCGAGGCTGCCCAGCGAGTTGGGGAAGGCGGCGAAGAGGTCCGCGTGTTCGCCCGCCGGCCGGGCGGTGACCAGCTCGCCCGCCCCGGTGAACACGTCCATCTCGGTCACCGACTCGTGCGGCAGGCCGTTGCGGAACGAGGTCGACTCGATGCCCAACCCGGTGACCGCCCCACCCAGGGTGATGGTGCGTAGCTGCGGCACCACCAGCGGCATCAGGGCGTACGGCAGGGTCGCCTCGACCAGCCGCTCGTAGGTGCACATGCCCTGCACGTCGGCGGTGCGGGCGACCGGGTCGACGCTGAGCACACCACCGAGCCCGCTGACGTCCAGACCCGCCGTGCGCGGGGCGGCGCGCGGGCGGAACAGGTTGGAGGTCCGTTTGGCCAGCCGCACGGGCCGACCCGGTGGCACCGCAGCGTACGACCGTCGCAGCTGAGCCACCGCCACGTCATGATCACGCAAAGCGTGCATGTGGTCACTTTACGCGTCGGCGGCGTCACCGGCGGGCCGTCCACGCGAGAGTTACCGCACCTGCCATGGCGTACCGGCCCGGGGGTGGGCCAGGATGCCGGCATGTCGGAAACCGATGGATCGGGCACCGTCTACGGCACCCGCCGTTCCGGACCGCCCCGGGACCCGGTGCTACTGGCGGCCGGTGCGGTCGGACTGGCCGGCGTACTGGCCGGGGTGCTCTTCGCCACCGGCCTGCTCGGTGGCGGCGACGACCCGGCGCCGACCCCGGTGGCCGGC
>NZ_SISL01000355.1:0-6124 GCF_004307965.1 Verrucosispora sp. SN26_14.1
CGCTGCCGGAGGTCGGCCTCGCCGACAGCCACCGCGCCTGGCCCGCCGAACTCTCCGGCGGCCAGGCACAGCGGGTCGCGGTCGCCCGAGCCCTGGTACGCGAACCCGACGTGCTGCTGCTCGACGAGCCCTTCGGCGCGCTCGACGCGCTCACCCGACTCCGGATGCAGGCACTGCTGCGCCGGCTACGCGCCGAACACGGCTTCGCCGCGCTGCTGGTCACCCACGACGTCGAAGAGGCACTGCTGCTCGCCGACCGGCTGCTCCTGCTGGAGTCCGGCGTCATCGCCGAGGAACTGGACGTGCCCCTCGGCCCGACCCGGACTCCAGTCGACCCGGCCTTCGGCGCACTACGCCGCCGCCTGCTCGACCGACTCGGCGTACCCACCTGAGGAAGGCGGATGCCGGAACGCCGCCGCTCAGGCGACGAAGCTGCCGCCCTTGACACCCCGGACGAAGCCGGCCCACTGGTCGGTGCCGAACGACAGCACCGGCCCCTGCCGGTCCTTGCTGTCCCGCACCGCGACCACGGCCGGGAGATTGTCGGCCACCTCGACACAGTTCCCGGTCGACCCCGACCGGGTGCTCTTGCGCCAGGTCGCGCGAGTCGGGTTCATGCGGGTCCTCCTACTTGACCAACTCCTCGGCCAACGCGAGCAGCCTATCCCGAGTGGGCTTCGGTCCCAGAGCCACAGCTTGAAGCTGTTCATGAGCTGTGGCGTATGCAGAGATCTCCGCGGGCCTGTCCAGATACAGCGCACCGGTGAGAGTGCCGACGTACACCATCTTCTCCTCGGCAGCGTCCGGATAGGGTGCCGGCAGGGGTGGGAAGTCGAGGATGACGAAGCTGCCGTCGAAGCCGAGGCCGGTGGAGTACGGCAGTAGCTGAACTTGGACATTGCTCCGAGTGGAGTGCTCGACCAGGAGCCTGATCTGCCGGTGCAGCACCTCGGGTCCTCCCACCACGCGGCGGACGGCTCCTTCGTCGATCACCACTCGCAGTATCGGCGGGTCATCCTTGGCCAGGATCTTCTGGCGTTCCATGCGGAGTGACACCTGCCGCTCGATCTCGTCGTCGCGCAGAGGAATCGGACCGGTCTGGAAAACCGCGCGGGCATACTCCTCGCCCTGAAGCAGACCCGGGAACATCTGACACTCGTACGTGCGGATGACCGATGCCTCGGACTCCATGCCCACGTACGCCGTGAACCAGTCGGGCAGGACGTCGCTGTACCGCTGCCACCACCCACGCTGCTTCGCTTGACGTGCCACCGCGACCACTGCTTCGGCCTGGTCGCCCTCCACTCCGTACAGCGTCAGGAGTGCCCGCACGTCGTTCGGGTGTGGACGCACGTCACCGTTCTCGACGCGGCTGAGCCAGCTTCCGTCGTGATCCACCTGTTGGGCCGCATCTGCGGACGTGTGGCCGGCCCGCTCACGAAGCTTCCGCAAGGTGAGCGCCAGCCGCCGCCGCTGGACGGTGGGACTTTGACGGGTGGCCATGGGGCCATCGTGCCACACAAACGATGTGACTTCCTTTCGCATAAGAATTGATCGCACATGCCGGATCCGCATATTGCGGATTGCTTGGTTGCGTGAAACGGTGTCACTGGGTGTGGTGGTCGGATGACCCGGCGTGGCCCGGCCGCCACGCCCCTCGTCGGAGGAGGGGCAGATGGTCCGGCAGATGACCTACAACGAGTTCCTGCTCGCTGCGGCTCTCACGTTCGCGCGTCGGCATCGGCCGAGGTGGAACCACGTGCTGAGGCGGGTGACGTGTCGGTGCGGCCGGGATCTGCCGTGTCGAGTGCGGTACCGGGTGCCGATCAATCGGGGCCACTGGCCGGGAGAGGCGTCATGACAGCGCACGGGCCGGTGGTGCCGATCTGGACCTGTGCGGGATGTGGTGCACCCTGGCCCTGCCGTACGCGTCGTCAGGAATTGCGGGCCGAGTACGAGCAGGCTCCGATGTCGTTGGCGCTCTATCTAGGCGCGTGCGTGGTGGCGGCCAGTCAGGACATGGGGTGGGCTCCGGCCGGGCTGCTGCATCGGCGGTTCCTCGGGTGGTTGCCGTGACCACGGCACCGCGCGCCGGTGATCTGCTCCTGATCGGGCCGCAGGCCAGCGTGCAGTTTCGTCGGCCGATCCTGTTCCGCGTGATCCGGGTGTTGACCTGGACCACGTACGACGGGCGGATCTGGTTGGAGGGATATCAGGTCAACAAGCGGGGAGAAGCCGTCACCCGACGGGCGGTCTTCGTGCAGCCGGCCGGGCTGCGTACCGCACCGACGCGCCTGCCGATTCGTGGACCGGGAAGGAGGAAGATGCCCGGTACCGTGTGGACATGAGCGGGTGGAGACTCGTGCCGGGCAACCGGGGTTCGACTCTGGCGCTGCGTCAGGCTCGGCCCCGGAAGCGACCTCTGCCCCAGTTCGACGAAGGTCGCCGGTGATCCTGACCCACGAGATCGCGCACGGCGTCGCCGCCGGGGAGGTCACCGTCGCCTACCGGCGCTGGATCCGGCCACGGGTGCGACCCGGCTCGACGTTCCACACGGTGGCCGGAATCGTACGCGTCGAGGCCGTCGACCGCGCCGAGCCCGAACAGCTCGACACGACCGCCGCGCGGGATGCCGGGTACGCCACACGGGAGGCCCTGCTCTCGACCCTGCGCGGTGACGACGCCGATCCACTCTGGCGCATCACCCTGTCGTGGGCCGGGCCCGATCCCCGCACCGCGCTCGCGGAGAACCCGGTGCTCTCGCCAGCCGACATCGCCGATCTCGACGCCGTGCTGGACCGGCTCGACGCCCGAACTCCCTGGGCCCGCGCCGCGCTGGACCGGATCGGCCGCCAGCCGGGCATCACCGCCGCGCGGCTCGCCGCCGAGCTGTCGATCGACAAGGACTCCCTGAAACGACGCCTCCGAACCCTCAAAGCACATGGCCTGACCCTCAGCCTGCCCTCCGGGTACGAACTCTCCGCTCGCGGCCACGCCTACCTGTCGGCCACCGGGCCTGCCTAGACCGACGGCCGGGAACCGGGGGGAGGTCCGGTTCCCGGCCGATCGCCTCAGCTCGTCGAGAAGCCGGCGAACAGCACCGAGGCGAGTCCCAGCGCGAGGACCAGGTTGAACACGGTGGCGGCGCCGAAGACCGCCACCGGCCGCCACCCGGCCTGCCGCAGCGCCGCCACCCGCACCTCCAGACCGATGCTGACGAAGGCCAGGATGAAGAACCAGGTCCGGAGGTCGTTGACGATCGCGATGGTGGCCTTGCCGTCCGCTCCGGCGACGTCGAGATACCAGGTGGCGATCACCGACGCGGCGACGAAGCCGAGGACGAACTTCGGGAACCGGCGCCACAGCTCGCCGAGCCCCGGACGGGCCGCGCCGGCCCGACGCTCGACGTGCAGCGCGAAGTACGCGGTCAGCGCCACCGCGACCACGCCCATCAGCGCGTTCTGGGTGACCTTGACGATGCTGGCGATCTGCAACGCCTCGTCACCGGCCAGCGCACCGGCGGCGGTGACGGCGGCGGTGGTGTCGATGTTGCCGCCGATCCAGGCGCCGGCCACCGCCGACTCCAACCCGAGCACGTCGGCCAGCCAGGGCAGCAGGAAGATCGACGGCAACGCGAAGACGATCACCAGGCTGGCCGTGTACGCCAGTTGTTCCCGGCGGGCGCGTACCGCACCGGCGGCGGCGATGGCGGCGCTCACTCCGCAGATGGAGACGGCGGAGGCGAGCAGGGCGCGCAGCTTGTCGTCCAGACCGAGCCGCCCGGCGAGCCACCAGGTGAACAGGAACACGCCGCTGATCAGCAGCAACGCCTGGGCGATGGCCGGCCCGGCGGCGCTGGCGATGACCGCCAGGTTGATCGACGCGCCGAGCAGGACCAGACCGGTCTTGATGAAGAACTCGGTGCGGAACGCGGCGGCGATCCGGTCACGCCACCCGGTCAGCGTCACCACCGCGTTGCCGAGCAGGCCCAGCAGGATGGCGTACACCGGGTATTCGATCGCGCCCGCGACGTCCTCGACCGCCGTGCCCTCGACCCAGGTGGGCACGTTCTGTTCGAGGTAGCGGGTCAGGACGGCGAGGACGAGCACGACCAGCAGGCCGACGGCGGTCCAGGCCCAGAAGGAGCCGTCGGCAGGCGGTGTCGCGGCAGGCGGCAGTGCGGCCGGACCGGCGGGTGCCGATTCGGTCCGTACGGGCGCACCGGTCGCGCCCACTGTGGAGGCGTCCGCAGCGGCCGTCGAGCCGGTGGCGGTCTCGGAGTCGGTGCCGGTCGCGGGTCGGTTGGCGTCGGTGGTCATCAGGGCACCAGCCCGGCGGGGATGGCACCGATCAGGACCAGACCGAGCAGGACCAGACCGAGGAGGGTCGCGGCCCAGTCCTCGTTGACGGCGAACCGGCTCTCCGGCGTGGTGGGGGTGGGCTGGGGTGCGGGGGCACTCATGGAGGTTCCTCCGGGGGTGAGAGGGCACGGCGACGCGGAGGCGTACGGGCGCGCGGGGTGGCCGGGTGACGGGCTCGTCGGGCTCGCGCCGGTCAGGCGCGGCCCGAGCGGGTACAGAGCTCCGAGGCGACCCGCATCAGGTCGACGACCCGGCGGGAGGTGAGTCGCAGATCGGTGACCACCGACCTATATTCCTACCGAGAAAGTAGGAATACAAGAGCTGTCCACGATCCGGGCGGGTTCCATTTCCTCGACGAACGACGACATGGCCGCCGGAGCCGCGACGACCGGCGGCGAGGCCCAGCCCCCTGGGTCGGCACCGGGTCGGCGCGTTAACGCGCCGATGCCCTAGATGCGGGCGCCCACGGTCTCGACACCGTCGCCGGTGATGTCCGCGAGGTAGGCGCGTCGGCCCGCGAGCACCATCACCAGCGCTTCCGTCGTTCCTCGGACGACCGGACCGGCACCGCTGCGGAACGGTCCGTCGGTCGCCTCCCACCGCAGGTCCTTCGCCACGGTGCGGCTGTTGACGGCGAAGTTCCTGGACACGAAGAACTCGGCGACCGTGGTGGCCGCCTCGACCGACGGCCCACCGTGCAGTCCGAGCGGGCGGCGGATGTCCTGGCCGTGCACGACGACCTCGCCCAGCCACGCGGCGGAGTGCCCGGACGGCGCGGTGGTGGCGGACACGGCGGCCCGGAACGTCGCCAGCGTCTCGGCGGGCGTCGCGCCGAGGTGTTCGCGCAGGCGTCGCCGGTTGTGCACGTCCGGGCGGAACCCGGCTGCGGCCATGCTGCGGATCCAGCGGAACGGAGTCATCCGCGCGGCCGAGGTCACATGTGCCAGCGTCTCCTCGACGGTCCAGGAGCCGCAGAGCGAGCGGGTGGCCCACTGGGCATCGGTCAGATCGGCGAGATCGTCGGCCAGGGCGCCCCGGGCGGCGACGATCTGGGCGGCGATGCGAGCGGAATCGCTGGAGTCGACGGAGTTCATCGCCGAGCAGCTTACGGCGACCGGCATCGGGCGGTGGAGGCGAGGCGGCACCTCAGGGACCTCCTGGGCCGACCTGCGCGGCCGGGGCGGCCAGGCACTATCCTTCGCCGGGTGGGCACCTCCGGTGACAGCGAGCGGACGGTCGTCGCGTCGAACCGCAGGGCGCGGCACGACTACACGATCCTCAAGACCTACGAGGCCGGGATCGTGCTGGCCGGCACCGAGGTCAAGTCACTGCGGGAGAAGCGGGTCTCGCTCGTCGACGCCTTCGCCCAAGAACTCGACGGCGAGATCATGCTCTACGGCCTGCACATCGCGGAGTACGGCTACGGCACGTGGACGAACCACGCGCCCCGCCGGACCCGGAAGCTGCTGCTGCGCCGGGTGGAGATCGAACGCATCCTGGCACAGATCCGCGAGGGCGGGTTCACCCTCGTGCCGCTGTCGATGTACTTCTCGGGCGGCTGGGCCAAGGTCGAGCTGGCGCTGGCCAAGGGCCGCAAGGCGTACGACAAGCGGCAGGCGCTGGCCGCCCGGGACGCCGATCGGGAGATCGCCCGGGAGATGGGCCGTCGCCTCAAGGGGCGGACGGGCCGGTACGCCGACGGGCGTGCGACCGGTCGGTGATCAGCCGGCGAGCAGGTGCTCGTGGGCCGCGCGCAGCCGGGC
>NZ_SISL01000356.1:0-6086 GCF_004307965.1 Verrucosispora sp. SN26_14.1
GCACCGAGTTGGCCGCCCGCCGGCTGGTCCGGGCCCGGCGTCGACGGCGCCCGGTGGCGATGCTGCTCGGGGCCGTACGCGGCTTCGCCACCCGCAAGATCGGCATCGCGGTGTTCGTGCTGCTCGCCGTGATCGCCGCGTTTGGTGCCCTCTACGGGCGCGCCGCTCACGTCTCCTGGGCCAATGCGCTCTACCTGACCATGGTCACCACGCTCACCGGGCAGGACCCGGACATCGAGAAGGACAGGGCCGAGAAGGTCATGCAGGTGGTGCTCAACCTCGCCGGGGTGGCCCTGATTCCGCTGATCACGGCGGTGGTCGTCGACGGTGTGGTCCGGGCGAGGCTGGCCCTGCACGCCGGGCGGAACTTTGTCGAGCGTTCCGGGCACGTCGTGGTGGTCGGCCTGGGCAACATCGGCACCCGGGTGATGGCCCAGCTCAACGACTTCGGCGTCGAGGTGGTCGCGATCGACAGCAACGCCGACGCCCGGGGTGCCGGGTTGGCCCGGCGGCTGGGCGTACCGCTGGTGGTGGGCGACGCGGCGCAGGAGGAGACGCTGCGCGCCGCCTCGATCGCCACCTGCCAGGCGCTGGTGGTGGTCTCCACCGACGACGGCGCCAACCTGCGGGCGGCGCTGAACGGCCGGACGGTGAACGACCAGCTCCGGGTGGTGCTGCGGCTCTTCGACGGCGACTTCGCCGAGCGGGTGCAGCGGGCCTTCGGCATCGGCACCTCCCGCAGCGTCTCCTATCTGGCGGCACCGTCGTTCGCGGCGGCCCTGCTGGACCGCGCGGTGATCGCCACCATCCCGGTCGGCCGGCACGCGCTGCTGGTCACCGAGGTCGCGGTGGCGGCCGGTTCGAGGCTGGACGGCCGGACACTCGCCAGCGTCGGCCGACCGGGCAGCGTCCGGTTGCTCGCGCACGCCCGGGTCGGGCAGCGTCTCGACTGGTCACCGGACCGGCGGATGATGGTCTCGGCGGGGGACCGGCTGACCGTGATGGCCCGCCGGGCCGGGCTGAACTCCCTGCTCCGCGAGGTCGCTCCACCCGAGCCGGAGCCGCCGGCACCGACCGGCCCACCGGTGCCGCGCGAGGCCGAGGAGTGACGGCACCGGCCACCACCGAGTGAGCAGCTCGGGTCAGGCGCGGGTGGGGCGCAGCGCGTACCAGGCGGCGCCGAGGGCGAGTACGCCGAGGCCGGCGAGCACGCTGGTCAGCGGCAGGTTGACCGCGAGCAGGACACAGCCGACCAGCCCCAGCACGGCGAGGGCCCGCACCGGCAGTCTCCGCTCCGGGTCCCGGCCGAGGGTCAGCGCCGCCGCGTTGGTGATCGCGTAGTAGACCAGCACGGTGACGCTGGAGAAGCCGATCGCGGCCCGGACGTCACCGAGCGCCACCACCAGGATCACCACGGCGGCGACGGCCAGTTCGGCGCGGTGCGGCACCCGGTGTACGGGGTGCACGGTGGCCAGGGCGGCGGGCAGGTCGCGGCGGCGGGCCATCGCCAGCGTGGTGCGACCCACCCCGGCCAGCAGGGACAGCAGCACCCCGGTCACCGCGACGGTCGCCCCGGCGCGGACCACCCAGGCCAGGCCGGGCAGCCCGGCGGCGCTCACCACGTCGGCCAGCGGTGCGGTCGACCCGGCGAGCCGGTCCGGCCCGAGCACACCGAGTGCGATCACGGCCAGCACCAGGTAGACCACCAGCACCAGGCCGAGCGCCAGCGGCACCGCCCGGGGGATGGTCCGCTCCGGCTCCCGGACCTCCTCGCCGAGGGTGGCGATCCGGGCGTACCCGGCGAAGGCGAAGAAGAGCAGGCCGGCGGCGGTGAGCACGCCGCGCGCGGAGCCGCCGGGCTGGTCGATCCGAGCGAGCTGGACGCCGGTCGCGCCGGCCACCGCCACCAGGGCCAGCACCGCCAGCACGACCAGCACCAGGAGCCGGGTGGCGGTGGCGGTCTTGGCGACGCCGCGCAGGTTCACGCCGGTCACCGCGACGACGGCGGCGACGGCCACGAGCCGGGCCTGTCCGGGCCAGAGGTACGCCCCGACGGTCAGCGCCATCGCCGCGCAACTCGCCGTCTTGCCGACCACGAACCCCCAGCCGGCGACGAACCCGGCGAACGGGCCGAGCCGTTCCCGCCCGTAGACGTAGGTGCCGCCGGACTCCGGGTAGCGGGCCGCCAACCGGGCCGAGCTGGTCGCGTTGCAGAACGCCACCGCACCGGCCAGCGCCAGCGCGACCAGCAGTCCGGTGCCGCCGGCTGCCGCGGCGGCCGGAGCGAAGACCACGAAGACGCCCGCGCCGAGCATCGAGCCCAGACCGATGACGACCGCATCCGGTACGCCCAGCCGCCGCACCAACCGTTCCACGGCCCGCAGCCTAGGGGCGTTCGGTGAACGGAGCGCTCCAGTGGCGTAGCCGTTCGGGGAGCGGCAACCCGTCCCAGGGCACCCGGTGCAGCAGCCGGTCCAGCAGCAGGCCCAGCAGCAGGGCGGCGAGCCCGTCGGTGAGCCAGTGGAAGTTCAGGTACGTGGTGGTGACCAGCAGGATCGCCGGGGGCGCGTACCGGACCAGTCGGTAGAGCCCGGTCCGGAGCCGGCCGGCGGTCAGCGCGAGCAGCAGTGCGGCGATCACGCCGTACCAGACGATCGCGTTCGCGACGTGGCCCGACGGGTACGACAGCGAGTAGGCGTCCGGTGGCAGCTCGTGGAAGATCCGTACCGCCTCCTCCGGTGCCAGGAACGGCTCCTTGACCGAGGCGGTCGGGGCGGCCCGGTCGGTCCAGAGCTTGAGCGGACCGATCGTCAGCGTGGTGACCACGAGAGCGGCACCCACCAGCAGGAACGGCCGGATCGTACGGCGTCGCCAGGCCACCGCCACCGCGAGTCCGCCGGAGAGCGGCAGCAGCAGCCCACCGCCCTGACCGAGCAGGTTGAACGCTCGGGCGATCCAGTACAGCGGGGTGGGTGCGTGAGCGAAGGCCCACTCGCTCACCGCGAGGTCGAGGCCGTAGAACCGGCCGGTGGCGAGCGCGGCGGTCAGCGCCGCGAACCCGGCGATCAGCAGGGCGTCGCACCACCAGCCGGCCGGGCGTACCGGCGCCGGGCGCAGCCTCCGGGGTGTCGTTTCCCGCACCCCGCCACGCTACCGGGCCGTCGGGGTGGATCGACCGCGCCTCCGTCCCGGCACTGTGGGGCCGACCACGCGGGGAAGCGTTCCGGGCGGCGAGCCGTCAGACTTGACGCCGTGCGGATCACTTCGGCCCTCGTAGACCCGGCGTTGCTCGACCTGCCCTGGTCGACACCGTTGGAGGAGTGGCCGGCCGAACATCTGGTCGCACTTCCGCAGGGCATCTCCCGGCACGTGGTGCGTTTCGTCCGCCTCGGCGGGTTCGTCTACGCGGTCAAGGAGACCGGCGAGCGGGTGGCCGAGCGGGAGTACGACCTGCTGCGGGCGCTGGAACGGATCGACTTCCCGTCGGTGCAGGCGGTGGCGATCGTCGCCGACCGGCAGTCCGACGCCGGTGAGCCGCTCGACCCGGTGCTGATCACCCGGCACCTCCAGTTCTCCCTGCCGTACCGGGCGTTGTTCTCGCACACGCTGCGGCCGGAGACGATGGGCCGGCTGCTGGACGCGCTCGCCGCGCTGCTGGTCCGGATGCACCTGACCGGCTTCTTCTGGGGCGACTGCTCGCTGTCGAACACGCTGTTCCGGCGGGACGCGGGCGCGTTCGCCGCGTACCTGGTCGACGCCGAGACCGGGGCGCTGCGCAGCGCGCTCTCCAACGGCCAGCGTGGCGAGGACCTGGAGATCGCCCGGGTCAACATCTTCGGCGAGGCGCTCGACCTCGCCGCTGCCGGCCTGCTGCACGACTCGATCGACCCGGAGGTGGTCTGCGAGGAGGTCGTGCAGCGGTACGAGCGGCTCTGGCACGAGATCACCTACGAACAGCAGGTGGAGCGGGACGGTCGGCACGACGTCGAGGGCCGGATCCGGCGACTCAACGAGATGGGCTTCGACGTGGCCGAGGTGGCCATGTCGACGATCGACAACGGGCGGTACCTCATCCGGCCGAAGGTGGTCGACGCCGGCTACCACCACCGGCGGCTGCTCCGGCTCACCGGTCTGGACGCCGAGGAGAACCAGGCCCGCCGGCTGCTCAACGACCTCGACGCGTACCGGGCGGAGAGCGACCTGATCGACGAGCAGCAGGCCGCGCACCGCTGGCTGACCGAGGTGTTCGAGCCGGTGGTCCGCGCCGTGCCCGCGCACCTGCGGCGCAAGCTGGAGCCGCAGGAGCTGTTCGCGCAGATCATCGAGCACAAGTGGCTGCTCTCCGAGGAGGCCGGGCGGGACGTCGGCATGCGGCACGCCGTGCACTCGTTCCTCGGCGACGTGCTGGTGCACCGCCCCGACGAGCAGGCGGTGCTGGGCGTGGAGATCCCGGCGCCCCGCTGACCGGCCAGGTCACTCGACCCAGTCGCCACCGCGCATCACCCGGACGACCCGCAGGTCGTCGTCGAGCACCACCAGGTCGGCGCGGAGGCCGGGCTGGAGGGCGCCGACCTGGTCGCCGAGGCCGATCGCGAGCGCCGGCGTGGTGGACACCATGCGGACCGCGTCGGGCACCGGGATCCCGGCGGCCACCGCGTTGCGCAGCGCCGCGTCCATGGTCAGGGTGCTGCCGGCGATCGCCCCGTCCCGGGCCAGCCGGGCCTCTCCGTCGGTCACGGTCACCGCCTGCCCGCCCAGCTCGTACTCGCCGTCGGGCATCCCGGCGGCGGCCATCGCATCGGTGATCAGCGCACAGCGTTCCGGACCGGCGGTGCCGGTGGCGAAGGTCAACGTGCCCTGGTGCAGGTGCACCCCGTCGGCGACCAGCTCGCACACGACGTTCGGGGCGGTCAGCAACGCCACCACCGGTCCCGGCTCGCGGTGGTGCACCGGACGCATCCCGTTGAACAGGTGGGTGCCGACGTTCGCCCCGGCCGCCACCGCGGCGACGGTCTGCTCGTACGTCGCGTCGGTGTGCCCGACGGCGGCGACCACGCCCTGCCGGGTGAGCAGCTCGATGGCCTCCAACGCGCCCGGGCGCTCCGGGGCGAGGGTGACCATCCGCACCGCGCCGTCACCGAGCTTGATCAACTCGTTCAGCTCGTCGGTGGACGGATCGCGGAGGAACTCCGGGTTCTGCGCGCCGCACCGGGCGGCGGAGAGGTACGGCCCCTCGAAGTGGATACCGGCCAGCACGCCGTCGCCCACCAGCGGGGCGAACGCGGCGGTGGCCGCGCGCATCAGGTCGAACGGCGCGCTGACCAGGCTGGCGAGCAGGCTGGTGGTGCCGTGCCGCAGGTGGAACGCGGCGGCGGCACGGGCCTGGTCGGCGTCGCCGGTGGTGAAGGTGTGCCCACCGCCGCCGTGGGTGTGCATGTCGACGAAGCCGGGCACCACCCAGTGGCCGTCCTGGACCGACGGGTACTCGGCGACAGCGCTGATCCGGTCATCCCGGACCTCGACGCAACCCTGCCGGATCACCCCGCTCGGGGTCACCACCTTGCCGTTAACCCGTACGGTCATCACGTCTCCAGCTGGTCGAGGGCGAGCAGGGCGGCACCGAGGCAGCCCGCCTCGTCGCCGAGGGCGGCCGGGACCAGTCGTGGCTCCCGGTGGAACGTCAGCCGGTCCCGCAGCGCGGCACGCAGCGGGTCGAACAGCCCGGCACCGGCCTGGGCGAGCCCACCGCCCAGGACGATCGTCTCCACGTCGAAGAGGGCCTGGCCGGTGGCCAACCCGTCGGCCAATGCCGCGACGGCCTCCCGCCACACCCGGCTGGCGATCTCCTCACCGGCAGCCGCGCGCGCGGCCACCTCGGCGGCGCTCACCATCGTCGGCGGCGTACCGGAACCGGTGGCGCACCCGACGTCCGACCCGGCGGTGAGTGCGGCGTAGCGGCGGGCGACGGCCGAGGCGGAGGCGATCGACTCCAGGCAGCCGGCCCGGCCGCAGCCGCAGGGCGGGCCGTCCGGGCGGACCAGGATGTGGCCGAGTTCCCCGGCCGCGCCGTGTGCGCCGGTGGCGGC
>NZ_SISL01000357.1:0-6014 GCF_004307965.1 Verrucosispora sp. SN26_14.1
TCTGTGTATAAGAGACAGGCCCCAGCGCCAGCGCGGTCAGCGGGGTCTGCGCGGCGGGCTTGAGCACGATGGAGTTGCCGGCGGCCAGGGCGGGCCCGACCTTCCACGCCGCCATCAGCAGCGGATGGTTCCAGGGCGCGAGTCCGGCCACCACGCCGAGCGGTTCGCGGCGCAGCATGCTGGTGTGCCCGGGGACGTACTCGGCGGCGGCGACACCGTCGAGATGGCGGGCGGCGGTGGCGAACCAGCGCAGCGCGGCGGCGGTGCCCTCGACGTCGACCGCGTGCCGCAGCCGCAGCGGCGACCCGGTCTCGGCGGTCTCGGTCCGGGCCAGTTCCGCGCCGTGTTCCTCGACCAGGTCGGCGAGGCGCAGGAGCACGGCGGCGCGGGCGGCCGGCGAGGTCCGCCGCCAGACCCCGCCGACGTAGCGCTGCCGGGCGACGTCGACGGCCAGGTCCACACCGGCCGTTCCCGGCCCGGCCAGTCGGCGTACCAGTCGGCCGCGCGCCGGGTCGGTGACCGGTTGTTCGGTGTCGCCGCCGTGCCAGGCGCCGTCGATCCAGGCGCCGGTGGCATCGGCGAGCAGGCCGGTCACGGGACCACCACCAGGGTCGGGCCGTCGGCGTCGAGGCCACCGGCCACCGCGGCGGCGAGGTCGGCCGGGTCGTGCGGTTCGGCGTACCGGCACCCGAGCGCGGCGGCCAGCGCCGGGTAGTCGGGGGCGCGCTGCTGGCAGCCGACCGGCCCGGCGCCCTGCTCGTCGAGCAACCGGGCGATCTCGCCGAATCCGCCGTTGCGCCACACGACGGTCACCAGCGGGATCTCCCGTTCGGCGGCGACCAGCAGTTCGGGCATGGTGAACATGAGGCCGCCGTCGCCGACGAGCGCCACGGTGGGCCGTCCCGGGGTGGCCACCGCCGCGCCGATGGCGGCCGGTACCGCGTACCCGAGGGTGCCCAGGCCGGAGGGGTTGAGCCAGCCACGCGGGCCGTGCACCGGGAACAACGGGGTGGCACCGTAGTAGTTGGCACCCGTCGAGTCGACGGCGAGACAGGCGTCGTCGGGCATGGCGTGGCGCAGCGCGGCGATCCACGACGCGTACGGCGCACCGAGGGCGGCGGCCTCGGCGTCGAGCCGTCGACGGCAGGTGTCCGCCGACGCGGCGCCGGAGCGGTCCGCCACCGGCAGCCGGTCGGCCAGTTCGGCGAGGACGGTCGCGACGTCGGCGGTGAGGGCGATGTCGGCGGGCAGGTGGCGGCCGATGGCGACCGGGTCGACGTCGATGTGCACGAGTCGGCCGGTCAGCCTCGGCCGGGTGGCCCAGAAGTCGGTCGGGCCGAGTTCGGTGCCGACGGCCAGCACCACGTCCGCGCCGGTGAGCAGGTCCTCGGCGGCACCCTGCGGTACGCCGTACTGCTGGGTGACGATCCCGGCGTGCAGTCGGTGCCGGGCGTCTATGGTGCCCTTGCCGTTGAGCGTGGTCAGCACCGGGGCGTCCAGCCGTTCGGCGAGGCGACGCAGGTCGTCGGCGGCACCGGCCGCTCCCCCACCGGCGACGACCACCGGTCGACGGGCGTCGGTGAGCAGTGCCACGGTCTCGTCCACGATGCCGGCGTCCGCCGGTGCCGGTCGGCGTTCCGATGCGGTCGGCCCGGTGCGGTCGGGGTCCACCGGGGCGTCCCAGAGGTCCTGCGGCACCTGGACCACCGCCGGTGCGGGGCGTCCCCAGCGGCGGGGTGCCAGGGCGTCACGGACCGCGTGCAGGACGTCCTCGGGTTCGCAGGCGCGGGTGACCCGGTCGGTGACGGCGCGCAGCAACGCGTCCTGGTCGCGCAGTTCGTGGGCGTGGCCGCCCCGGCCGCCGCGCTCGGCGCGGGACAGGTCACCGGCGAGCACCAGGATCGGCACCGCGTCGGAGTACGCCTGGCCGACGGCGGTGGCCACGTTGGCGATGCCGGGGCCGCAGATGACCGAGCAGGCGGCCACCTGCCCGGTCGAGCGGGTGGCGCCGTCGGCCATGAACCCGGCGCCCTGCTCGTGCCGGGCGGTGACGTGGTCGACCCGGGCGGCGTCGAGGGCCCGGTAGAGACCGAGGGTGTGTGTGCCGGGGATGCCGAAGACGCGGGTCACCCCACCGGCGGCCAGAGCCCGCACCACGGCGGTGCCGAGGGTCGTTCCGGGAATCATCGTCACTCCTGCCGAAGGGTTAGACGGTCATGGTTGAGTCGGCCGGCCCAGGCGGCTTGGAATACGTATGCATGGTGCTATGATGCGTTGGCCGCCGTCAAGGCCACCGCACCGCCGAGGTCGCGGGCCCGACCGGCCGATACGGACGCGCGGCCCACTGATGCGATGGATGGCGAGATGACTGGTGGACCCGGTGTCGAGGCACAGCCTCCCGGGCAACGTCGGAAGGTGAGCAGTCACGACATCGCCAAGCTGGCGGGCGTGTCTCAGTCGACGGTCTCCCGGGTGCTCAACAACAACCCCCGGATCACCGCGGTCACCCGCAACCGGGTGATCGCGGCCATGGAACAACTGCGCTACACCCCGAACGCGGCGGCCCGGACGCTCATCACCGGCCGCAGCCAGTTGATCGGCCTGGTGGTCTCGAACATCACCAACCCGTTCTATCCGCAGCTCATCGAGGCGATCGTGGCCACCGCCGCCGAGCACGACTACAACGTCGTCCTCGGCAACACCCAGGAGAGCCCGCGCCGGCAGATGGACTACCTGAAGCTGCTGGTAGAGCACCAGGTCGACGGCGCGATCCTCACCTCGGCGTTGCAGAGCGGCGGCGACGACCTGCAACGCGTCATCCGCGCGGGCACCCCGGTCGTGCTGGTCAACCGCACGCTGTCGGGCAGCGCGGTGGACAGCGTGCACATCGACAACCGGCGCGGCGGGGCGATCGCCACGGAGCATCTGATCCGGCTCGGCCACCGCCGGATCGCGTTCGCCGGCGGGCGGGCCGACACCTCGACCAACCAGCTCCGGTTGGAGGGATACCAGCGGGCGATGGCCGAGGTCGGTCTGCACGTCGACCCGGAGCTGGTCGTGCACGGCGACTTCACCCACCTCAGCGGTGGCATCACCGCACACCGGCTGCTGACCGCCGGGCAGCCGCCCACGGCGATCGTCTGCGCCGACGACGTCATCGCGCTCGGCTGCATCGACGCCCTGCACGACCGCCGGATCCGGGTGCCGCAGGACGTCGCGGTGGTCGGTTTCGACGACGTGCCGGTGGCGGCGTTGAAGGGGATCGGCCTGACCACGGTCCGCCAACCGGCCCCCGAGATGGGGCGACGCGCCTTCGACCTGCTGATGCACCGCATCGGCGGCGCGGACCGCCAGCGCCCGCCGGTCGAGGAGGTGCTGCCGGCCGAGCTGGTGATCCGGGACACCTGCGGGGCCCGGGCCGGCGGACGCGCCTGACCCCACCCCCGGGCCGGTCACGGTCGTCAGCCGTCCGCCGTGAGCCGCCGCACCAGGTCACCGAAGTGGGCGATGCACGACTCGTCGGCACCGACGCCGCCGATCCGCAGCCAGCCGTGCGGGATCGCGCCGGAGCGCAGGCCACGCTGCACCGACTCGCACAACGCCACGTCCTCGTCGATGACCTGCCGGATGAATGACCGGCTGTCCGCGCGCTCCCGCTCGGTCGCGCCGGGGCCGTGGAAGCGCCGGTACTCCGAGCGGGTGGTGCCGTCCGGCAACGGCCGCACCAGCGTGTAGGAGAAGCCGGCCGAACCCGGCCACACGGAGACGAACAGGTTCGGGAACAGGAAGTGGAACCTCGCCTCGGCCTGCCCGCCGCCGGAGGTCGCCGCGATCCGGGCGTCGGCCCCGATGCCGTCGCCCCGACCGCCGGCCTCGCCGCGCATCGGTGACCGCTGCACGCTCCACCAGGTCGCCGTCTGTTGACGGTACGTCCGCAGGTCGAGCGAGCTGGCCAACCCCGGGTGCGCGACGGCACAGTGGTAGCACTCCAACGAGTTCTCCACCACGATCTTCCAGTCCGCCCGGACCGGGAAGTCGAGCGTCTCCACGTCCGACTGCCGGGCGAGCGTGGGCAGGTCGACACCGAACTCGGCGATCGAGTCGAACAGGTCGCCGAACATCTCGTCGAACGGCGCCGTGTCGGCGGAGAACGTGACGAACACGAACGGGTCCCGTACGGCGACGCGCAGGCCGGACAGGGTCAGGTCCGGCACCGGCGTGAGGCCGGGCGCCGCGCGCAGGGCGCCGTCGAGCCCGTAGGTCCAGGCGTGGTACGGACAGCGCAGGCTGCGTACGGTGCCCCGGTCGGCGGTGACCAGTTCGGCGCCACGGTGCGGGCATACGTTGTGCCAGGCCCGCACCGTACCGCCGTCGTTGACCACGAGCACGCTACGTCCGGTCGCCTCGGCCCGGACGTACCGGCCCGGCGCGTCGAGGTCGGTGGTGAGCGCCACCAGTTGCCAGCTACGGGCGAGCACGGCGTCGTCCCGCCCGTCCGGGGCGGCACAGTACCGCCCGGCCGGCAACGTCGGTACCAGCTCGGACACGTCTTCCTCCCGCAGGGATGGATGGATGGCCCGCCCGGCGGATCCGGGCGGTACGCCCGGGACGCTCAACCGGTCCGGGCCGGTTGCGCCGCTGTGGTGATCGCCGCACCGAGCCGCTCGACGATCTGGTCGAGTTGGTCGTCGGTGAGCACGAAGGCCGGTGAGAGCTGGAGGCTGTCGCCGTTGATGACCCGCGTCAGCACGCCCGAGGCCCGGGCCTGCCGCACCACCCGGTCGGGCAGCCCGGGGTCCCGGTCGACGTCCAACGCGACCGCGCCGAGCAGTCCGGCGTGCCGGACCTCGCGGACACCGGGCAACCCGGCCAGCGCCGGCAGCCGGTCGGCGAGCCGCCCGGCCAGCACGGTCACCCGGGGCAGGAGGTCGTCCTCGGTGAGCAGGCGCAGGTTGGCGATCGCGGCGGCGCAGGCCACCGCGTGCCCGGAGTAGGTGTAGCCGTGGCGGAACACGCCCGCCGTGTCGTCGGTGAACGCCTCCCAGACCCGGCGGGCCGCGATCACCCCGCCCAACGGCACGTACCCGGAGGTGACGCCCTTGGCGAACAGCAGCAGGTCCGGCTCGATGCCGTAGCTGGCCGAGGCGAACCAGTCGCCGGTGCGCCCGAAGCCGGTGACGACCTCGTCGGCGACGAGCAGCACACCACTGCGCCGGCAGATCTCGGCCACCTCGGCCAGGTAGCCGGGTGGCGGCGGGTGTACTCCCCCGGCCCCGATGACGGGTTCCACGAAGAAGGCCGCCACCTGCGCGGCGCCGATCTCGTCGATGGTGCGGCGCAGCGCCTCGGCGTCGTCGTGCGGCACCCGGTGGAAGCCCGGTGCCGCCACCCGGCCGTAGCCGGCACTGTTGGCCGCGATCCCGGCCAGGGCGGTGCCGTGCCCGTGCATGCCGTGGTAGGACAGGTCCCGGGAGATGACGACGCCGCGTTCGGGCTGGCCGCGCAGTGTCCAGAAGCGGCGGACCATCTTCACGGCCGTGTCGACCGCGTCGGAGCCGCCGGAGGTGAGGAAGACCATCGGGTCCGGCATCGGGGCGAGCTCGGCGATCCGGTCGGCCAACGCCAGCGCGGCCGGGTTGGCCATGTCGCCGAAGGTGGAGTAGGCGGCGAGACGACCGGCCTGCTCACCGACGGCGGTAGCGATCCGGGACTGGCCGTGGCCGACGTTGGCGTACCAGAGTCCGGCGGTGGCGTCGAGGTACCAGTTCCCGTCGCTGTCGCGTACCCGCGCGCCGTGTCCCTCGACGATGGTCAGTTCGCTGGCGAGCGTGTCGCGGAGGTGGGAGAACGGGTGCCACAGCCGGGAGGTGGTCGGCGGCCGGTCGGCCGCCGAGGGTGGGCGACGACGGGACGGCGTGGTGGTCACGGGCAGGCTCCTTACTGGGCCCGGCGTCACACCGGTCTCGTGCCGGGCGACCGCCCGGGTGCCGGGGCGGACCGTGGACGCGCGGCAG
>NZ_SISL01000358.1:0-6012 GCF_004307965.1 Verrucosispora sp. SN26_14.1
GGCTGGACGTGACCGCGCTGCGCGACCGGACCGCCCGTCGCCGGGACGACGTGCTCGCCTACACGTCCGCCTACCGGGCGTACGTGGGACCCACGGACGGGTTACGCGGGGTGACGTTGGCCCCGTTCGCGGTGCTGGCCGGCGGTTCCGCCGGGTACGCCGACCGCGACCACGGCTGGCACCTGGCCCAGGCCGACCGGCTCTGCGCGGCGGACCCGGAGTTCTTCACGCCGACCCGACGCCAGGTGGTCGACCTCGGCGACCCGGACGCGGTACAGGCCGCGACCCACTGGTGGCTGGAGCTGACCGGGGCCGGCGGCGAGGGCATGGTGGTCAAGCCGTACGCCGGTTTGGCGGCCCGCAGCGAACGGGGCTCGCTGCTCCAGCCGGGCATCAAGTGCCGGGGACGGGAGTACCTGCGGATCATCTACGGTCCCGGCTACACCGAGCCGGAGGAGTTGGCCGCGCTGCGCAAGCGCTCCCTGGGACGCAAACGCGGGATGGCGCTGCGGGAGCACGGGCTGGGGCTGGCCGCGGTGGACGCGTTGGTCGACGGTGCCCCGCTGTGGCGTCGGCACGAGTTGGTCTTCGCGATCCTGGCCTGCGAGTCCGAGCCGGTGGACCCCCGTCTCTGACGCCAACCGGGCATTGCTCGCGATCCCGGTAGCCTGGGCGGCCGTGGCGGGCGCCGCTCCGGCGACCGGGCGAGCGAGGCAGGAGACGGATTCTTCATGGCATTGGGCGAACGGGTAGGCCATGTCCTACGCGGTGGGGCCATCGGGGTGGCGGAAGCCGTGCCAGGGGTCAGCGGTGGCACCATCGCGCTGGTCACCGGGGTGTACGAACGGCTGATCGTGTCCGCCGGTCACGTGGTGAACGCCGTCCGGTACGCGACGTCGGACGTACCGCGTGGACGTGGCTGGACGCGGGCGGGACACCAGATGCGGCAGGCCCACTGGGACGTGGTGATCCCGTTGATGATCGGGATGGTGCCCGGCCTGCTGCTCGCCGCGAAGCTGCTGGAGCCGTTACTGACCGGCTACCCCGAGCACACCCGTGGCCTCTTCCTCGGCCTGGTGCTCGCCTCGGTGCTGGTGCCGGTCTCGATGGTCGGCAAGCCGTGGCGCGCCCGAGAGGTGGTGGCCCTGGTGGTCGCCGTGGCGGTCACGTTCACGCTCACCGGCCTACCGCAGGCCACCCTCGAACCGCACCCGCTGATCCTGCTGATCGTGGCGGCGTTCGCGGTCTGCGCGCTGGTGATGCCCGGTGTCTCCGGATCATTTCTGCTGCTCACCGTCGGTCTCTACGAACCGACCATCGCCGCCGTCAACGACCGGGACTTCGGCTATCTGGCAATCTTCGCCGCAGGCATGGTCATCGGCCTGGCGCTCTTCGTCAAGCTGCTCCAGTGGCTGCTGGCCACGCATCGCCGGATGACTCTGGCGGTGATGTCCGGCGCCCTGATCGGCAGCCTGCGCTCGCTCTGGCCATGGCAGTCCGAGGACCGGACCCTGCAGGCGCCCGGTGACGGCATCCTGCCCATCACCGCGCTGTTCCTGCTGGGCCTCGCCGTGGTCCTGGCCATGGTGGTAGCCGAGCGACGCCGGGTGAACCGGGCCGCCCGCGCGCTCACCGAGGCGTACGACGACGAGCCGACGCAGGTGCGCTGACGTCCACCGCTTGGTGGCTGCCCGGCTGGGCGGCCACCAAGCGGTTCCGGTTCAGCGAGCCTTCTTGGTGGCCCGCTTCCGCGGCGGAGTCAGCAGGTCGGCGATCGTCGCGATCGCACTCGGCACCAGCCGGTAGTAGGCCCACACACCACGCTTCTCCCGCTCCAGCAAGCCGGCCTCGGTGAGGATACGCAGGTGGTGGCTGACGGTCGGCTGCGAGAGACCGAGCGGTGCGGTCAAATCGCACACGCACGCCTCGCCCTCGGGCGCCGACTGGATCAGGCTGAGCAGCCGCAGCCGGGCGGGGTCGGCAAGGGCCTTGAGGACCCCTGCCAGCCGCTCGGCGTCGGCACGTTCGATCGGCTCGCCGGCAAGCGGCGAGATCTGAGGCATAGTCATTTCGGCCAACGCAGTTCCCACGTATTCCATCCTTCCACCAGCAGCATCGATCCGGCTGCATATCAGCAGATCCGAATCGGCAGACTTTTACGCCACAAGGCCGAGGTCAGCCAACGTATAGGCCGCCCGATAGGGCAATCCGGCGGCTCGCACCGCGTCGCCGGCACCACGATCAACGATAACCGCCACCCCCACCACGTCGGCCCCGGCCTCGCGAAGGGCCTCGACGGCGGTCATCACACTTCCGCCGGTGGTGGAGGTGTCCTCCACCGCCAGCACCCGACGTCCGGTCACGTCGGGGCCTTCGATTCGGCGTTGCAACCCGTGCGCCTTGCCCGCTTTCCGCACCACGAACGCGTCCAACGGACGGCCGGTCGCGTGCAGCATCGACATGGCGATCGGGTCGGCGCCCAATGTCAGGCCACCGACCGCGTCGTACGACCAGTCGGCGGTCAACTCCCGCATCACCCGACCGACCAAGGGGGCCGCCCGGTTATGGAGCGTGATGCGACGCAGATCGACGTACCAGTCGGCCTCCTGCCCGGAGGAGAGCACTACCCGGCCATGGACCACAGCCAGGTCGGAGATGAATTTACGCAGGTCGTCGTGGTCCCCCATGGCGATAGAGGGTACTGCGCAAGTCTGTGTGCCGGGTGGACGGGCCACCCTGGGCAACCCTTCCGGGGGACAGATGAGTGGCGATGTCCGACTACGCTACGTTGACCTGCGGTTCGGATCGAGTGATGCCGCACCCGTCGCCGCCGTACCGGTCGACGACGTGTCGCGGTCAACCGCGATCGCGGCCGATGCGTCCACGGGTGTCGCGGGCGACCCGGTCCAGCAACCCGCGCGGGGCGTGCCGCAGACCGGCGACAGCCAGCTTGTACTTCCACGATGGAACGCTGACCAACTTGCCTTTTCGCAGGTCACGCAAGGCTTCTTCCACCACGGCGGGCGCGTTGAGCCACAACCACTCGGGAGTTTTCGACATGTCGATGCCGGCTCGCTGGTGGAATTCGGTCCGCGTGTAGCCGGGACAGAGCGCCATCACGCGGACGCCGAAGGGGCGGGCGGACTGGCCGACGGACTCACTGAAGTTCGTGACCCACGCCTTGCTGGCGGAGTACGTCGATCCCGGCATGATCGCACCGAAACCCGCGACGGAAGAGACATTAATCACTGCCCCATCCCGCCGTTCGGTCATCGTGAGCAGCGCAGCGAGTGTCAAACGCATCACCGCGTGCACGTTGAGCCGGAGCAGGCGGGTCTCGTCGTCGAGGCTCGACCTGAGGAACGGTTTGTTCAGACTGATGCCGGCGTTGTTGACCAGGAGCCCGATCGGCGGTGCGGCGGCGAGCCGTCGCTCCACCTCGGCACAGCCGTCGTCGGTGGACAGGTCGGCCGGCAGGATCTCGGTCTCGACGCCGTACCGGCCGGTCAGCTCGGCGGCCTGCGCCGCCAGTCGGTCACCGTCCCGGGCGACCAGCACCAGGTGCCATCCGTCGGCGGCGAGCCGGTCGGCGAAGGCCGCCCCGATTCCCGCGCTCGCCCCGGTGATCAACGCCCATCGCTCGGTGCTCGGCTGGTCGGGCGTCACGGGTCTGTTCACCTCGGTGGGTACGGGGACGACGGCGGCGCCCCGGGCGGCGGATAGGTCTGGTGCGGCGCGACCGGCGGCGGGTACGCGGACGGCGGGTGGTGCGGCGGGTGGGGGTGGTGCGGGGGCACCGGGTGGCGACGGAACCAGGCGTTGGCGGACGGCATCGCCAGCAGTACGGCTACCACAAGGTAACCGAGCACCTGCCCGACCGAAAGGGTGGTAGTGACCGGAATCCACCACGACGGGTAGGCGTCCGCCACCAGAGCGACGAGTTCGGCGGCGGCCTGGTCGTCGCCGAAGTCCAGGGGCGTGGCGCGTTGGATCAGCAGGGCCCCGATGCCGCAGCAACCGAGGAGCGCCCCGAGACCGGCGACCACCCACGTGGACACCCGTGCGGCGGGTCGCCGGCCGGCCAGGCCCACCGCGAGGCCGGCGAGGAGCAGGGCCGCGAGCACGCTCAGCACGGCCGCTCCCACCACCACACCCCGCAGCAGGGTCACCATCGCGTCGACCTGGGCGGAGTCGGCCGACGTGCCGACGGCCGCCGCACGGAACCGGGACACCGTGCCGCCGACGGCACTCAGGCCGGTCACGGCGTACCCGAACGCACCCACCGCCATCACGACCAGCACCACCACGGCCGTCACGACCACGGCCGGCCGGCGGGGCGGCGCCTGTTCGGGGTACGACACGACGAGTCCCTCCGGTAGGTGTTCGGGTTGCAACCTACTCGGAGGGACCGTCGCAGTCGCGCCTAACTCACCGGCGGTCGGTTCGACCGATCAGTTCGGCCGGTCGGTCGGCGGCTGGTCGCCGGGCTGGCCCGGACCGCCGTACTGGGGAGGCTGTCCACCCGGACCGTCGCCCGGCCCGCCGGCGGGCGGCTGACCCGGAGTGGGCGGGTAGCCCGGCTCGGCCGACTGCGGCGAGGTGCCCGGGTAGCCCGGCTCGCCGGACTGCGGCGAGGTGCCCGGGTAGCCCGGTGCCTGCGGGTAGCCGGGCTGGCTCGGGTAGCTGCCGCCGGGCATCGGCGGCTCCCACTGCTGGGTCGGCTTGCGGAAGAACTCGTTCGCCTTCGGCAGTGCCAGCAGGATCAGCGCGGCCAGGAGCGCGAGCAGGCTGATCACACCGAGCAGGAGGCTGACCGGGGTGACCCAGCCGGGCAGCGCCTCCTCCAGCCGGCGCTGGACCTCCTCGGTGCTCGGCATGTCGCCGCTGGTCTCGGCACCGGGCGTGGTGAGGCCGCCGGCCAGCCCGCTGAGCAGACTGAAACCGGTGCAGCAGAGCATGATGCCGCCGACCACCCAGGTGGCGATCCGGGCGCCGTTCTTGCCACGCAGGTTCAGCAGGCCCAGGCCGAACAGCGCGAGCGCCACGACGAGAAGGAAGATTGCGGTGGCGACGCCGAGGACGACGGTGAAGTCGCCGAGGCTCTCCGCTCCTTCGACCGTGGAGTCGCGGTACGCCTCGTCCATCACCTCACGGACGGTGCCGATCGTGGCCAGCGACACGACCACACTGATCAGTTGGCAGATCGCGAAGAGCAACAGCAAGTAGGTGGATATCGTCACCACACCCGGCCGCTGCCGGGCCGGGGTGTTTTTCGGGTCGACCATCTTTCTCCCTCCCTGGAACGCGACTCACCGTATCGGCAACAGGCCAACCCGGCACGACACGACGCCGTCTGGACGGCGCGTCCTCCTCCGCAACGCCAGGATCGACGCTGAGCAGGTGAGCGGACGCACCAGCCGCCCGGCTCGGGAGCGGTGTACCCAGATCCGCCCTCGGTGATGTCGGCACGGGTCGCTGTCGAGCCGAACCGGTGTCGCTCTCACGATCCGCGTCCCTGCGGGTGCACCGTCACGTCACCCTCATCCAGCCGGCGGCCCAGCGCGACCTCCCAGCCCGCCTCGCCGTACGCCTCGAAGGTGAGCCGCGCCCCGCCCGGTGCCCGGTAGTCGTGGTACCGCATCGTCCCGGTCGGGGGGAGCCCGGTCAGCCCGGTCGCGGTGTACCGGGCCTGGCCGGACTCGTGCCAGTCGTACCGTCGCCCGGCGACGTCGACCGCCGGAACACCGACGGTCCGCACCCTTCCCGGCTGTGGCTCCCAGAGCACCAGCGCGAACTCCGGGCTCTCGGCGACCGAAAGGCGAGGACGCCCGCTGTCGTCGTCGAGCAGGTGCTCGGCCCAACTCCACTCGCCCTCGACCAGCCGGATCGATCCGCGTACCCGGTACGACAGGTCACCGATCTCGACGATGTCACCGACCTCGATGCGACGCGGATCCGTCGACGGCCCGGCCGCAACGCGCCGACCGGGCGCGGTCGTCGGCCTGTCTCTTA
>NZ_SISL01000359.1:0-5992 GCF_004307965.1 Verrucosispora sp. SN26_14.1
GGCGGACGGTGGTGGCGCGGCGGACGGCGGCGGCGCGGCGAGGTGCCGGTGTACGTCGGTGACGATCTCGGCCAGCTCGGCCGCCCGGTACTTGAGGAAGTAGTGTCCGGCCTCGTCGATCACGGCGAGCGCGGTGCGGTCGCTGAGGAAGTGCCACTCGCGGTAGCGCTCCTCGTGGAAGTCGGTGCTGCGGTCACGCTCGCCGACCACGGAGACGATCGGTGCCCGCAGCGGGCCGACCCGTCGCCGCATCAGCTCGGTGAAGTACTCCTCGGAGACCTCGGCGTCGTGCCGCATGGCGCGGATCAGGAACGCGACCTCGTCCGGTGCCAGTGACCCGATGGAGGTGCCCTGCGCCTGCAACCAGGTGCGGTAGATCCGGTCGCTGCGCAGCCGCTCGGCCAACCGCAGTCGCAGCAGCGGGCCGAGCAGGCCGCCGACGGGACGGGCGAACGGGAAGACCGCGCCCAGGTACACCGCCTCCAGGTCCCGGCCGGCGGCCTCCAGCCGGCGGGCGACCTCCACGGCCAGCGCCCCGCCGGGGCCGCAGTGTCCATACAGGATCAGCGGCCCGGTGACCCGGTGCAGGATCTCCGCGACGACGTCGGCGGCGACCTCCGCAATGGGTGCCGGGTCGTCGGCGAGGCCGATGTCGTGCCCGGGTACGGCCACCGACAGCAGCCGGTACCCGGGCGGCAGGGCGTCGGCCAGCGGTTGGTACACCACCGCGCTGCCGCCGCCGTACGGGACGCAGACCAGGGTGGCGATCCGGGTGCCGGCGGGCATCGGCGGGGTCAGTTCGTGCAGCAGCCCGCCGCGGTCCGTGCCGTCCCCGGCGACCAGCAGGGCCAGCTCGCGTACGGTGCGGTGGCGGAACAGGTCCATCACGCTGACCGGCGGCGCGACCGTGCCGACCACGTCGGGCAGTTCCCGACGGAGCCGGGCCACCACCTGGGTGGCCAGCAGGGAGTGCCCGCCCAGCTCGAAGAAGTCGTCGGTGGCGCCGACCTCGGTCACCCCGAGAACGGCTCGCCAGACGTCGGCCACCAGCGTCTCCACCGGCCCGGTCGGCGTCTCCCGCGCACCGGTCGGGGCGTCGTCGACGGGCTCGGGCAGGGCCCGCCGGTCCACCTTGCCGTGTTCCTGCAACGGCAGCCGGTCCAGGGCAACCCACCGGCTCGGCACCATGTGCTCGGGTAACCGGTCGGCGAGCCGCCGACGCAGCGCGGCCGGCTCGGGCGCGGCCACGTCGGGTGCCGCCTCCAGGTACGCCACCAGCCGCTCGTCGCGCAGCAGCACCGCGGCCTGCCGTACCCCGGGGCAGTCCCGCAGCGCGGCCTCGATCTCGCCGAGCTCGACCCGGTAGCCACGGATCTTGACCTGGTGGTCGCGGCGGCCGAGGAAGACGAGCTGCCCGTCGGCGCGCCAGCGGCCCAGGTCGCCGGTGCGGTAGAGACGCGCGCCGGGTGGACCGTACGGGTCGGGGACGAAGCGCTCGCCGGTCAGGTCGGGCCGGTTCAGGTATCCGCGCGCCAGCCGGTCACCGCCGAGGTACACCTCACCGGGTACGCCGACCGGGACCGGACGCATCCGCTCGTCGAGCACGTACACCCGGGCGTGCGGCAGGGGCCGGCCGATCGGCACCGGTCCGGTGGCCGGCGCGTCGGCGGTGACCTCGTAGGTGGTGACGCCGACGGTGGCCTCGGTGGGGCCGTAGTGGTTGAAGACCCGGGCCGGACCGGCGGCGGCGAGCGGGCCGACCCGGTCCAGGTCGGACGCCTCACCACCGAGCACGAGCGCGCGGGCGGGCAGCAGCTCCCCCGGCGCGGCGTCGGCGGTCAGCGCCCACAGGTGCGACGGTGTGATCTTCAGGTAGTCGATGCGGGCGGTCCGCAGCCGCTCGGCGAGCTCCGCGCCGGTGCACCGGCGGGGCAGCAGGTGCACCGCGCCACCGGTGGCCAGCGCCAGATAGAAGAGGGTCACGCTGAAGTCGAACGACATCGACTGCATCAGCCCGTACCGGGCGGCCGGGACGACCGCGAACCGGTCGGCCACCCCGTCGAGGTAGCGCAGCACCTGCCGGTGTGCCACGGCGACCCCCTTCGGGGTGCCGGTGGAGCCGGAGGTGTAGATGACGTACGCGAGGTGCTCGCCGGTGGTGCCGGTCTCCGGCGCGGTGTCGGGCTGGGCCGCGACCTCGTCGGCGATCTCGTCCAGGGCGACCGTGTTCGCCTCGGCGGGCCGCCCGTCACGTAGGGCGGAGCTGGTCAGCACCACGGTCGGACGGGCGTCGGCGAGCATCAGGCCCCGCCGTGCGGTGGGTTGCTCCGGGTCCAGCGGCAGGTACGCCCCACCGGCCCGCAGCACCCCGAGCAGCGTCGCGGCCAGGTCGACCGACTGGTCGAGCAGCACCCCGACCAGCCGGTCCGGGCCGACGCCCCGGCGGCGCAGCCAGTGGGCGAGCTGGTTGGCCCGCCGGTCCAGTTCCCGGTAGGTGAGCGTGTCCGGGCCGAGGACCACCGCCGGGGCGTCGGGGGTGGCGGCGACGTGCGGGCCGATCAGCTCGGCCAGGGTGGTCGCCGCGCCGGTGACCCGGGCCACCGCGTCGTGTTCGGGTCGGCCCAGGGCCAGCACCCGGTCCCGTTCGTCCGCGTCGAGGAGGTCCAGGTCGACGACGGGCAGGTCCGGCCGGGCGACGGCGGCGCGCAGCAGCGTGGCGAGACTTGCGGTCAGCCGGCGTACGGTGGCGGCGTCGAAGAGGTCGGTGTCGTAGACCACCATGCCGCGCAGCCCGTCGGCGGACTCGCCGACGTAGAGCGACAGGTCGAAGCGGGCGTTGGCCACGTCGGTCCCGACGCCCTCGGCGCGCAGGTCCTCGGGCCACCGGGTGCCGCCGGGCGCGAAGTTCTGGAGGGTGAACAGCACCTGGAACACCGGGGAGCGGCTCACGTCCCGGGCGACGTTCAGGTCCTTGACCAGGCGTTCGAACGGGATCTCCTGGTGGGCCAGGGCGCGGACGACGGTGGTGCGGGTGCGCCGCAGCAGGGTCGCGAAGCTGGGTTCGACGGCGGCGCTGTCGGCGGTCGCGGCGACCGGGGAGAGGTCGGCGCGCAGGGCGAGGGTGTTGACGAAGAGACCGACGAGGTTCTCCAGCTCCGGCACCACCCGTCCGGCGACCGGCGAGCCGATGGCGAAGTCCCGTTGGCCGCTGCAGCGGAACAGCACCGCCTGCAGGCCGGTGAGCAGGGTCATGTAGAGGGTGGCCCGGTGGGCGCGGCTGAGCCGGCGAAGTCCGTCGGTGAGGTCGGCGTCGAGGGTGAAGCGGTGGGTCGCACCGGCGTAGGACTGCACCGGCGGGCGGGGCCGGTCGGTGGGCAGTTCCAGCGCGGGTACCCCGGCCAGTGCTCCGGTCCAGTAGGCGAACCCGTCCCCGGTGGCCGGTCCGTCGAGACGGTCCCGCTGCCAGGCCGCGTACTCCAGGTAGCCGGTGGCCGGTGCCGGGGGCGGCGGCGTGCCGTCGCGCAGTGCGCCGTAGGTCGCGGCGATCTCGTCGAGCAGCAGGGTCAGCGACCAGCCGTCGCTGACGATGTGGTGCATGGCGAGATGCACCAGGTGCTCCTGGTCGCCGAGCCGGACGACGAGCACCCGCAGCAGGGGCGCGACGCCGAGGTCGAACGGGGTGCGGACCGAGCCGGCCACCAGCTCGCGGGCCTCGGCCTCACCGGGCACGGCGGTCACGGTGACCGGCACCCGCACCTCGGGGGCGACGTGCACGACGGGCTCGCCGTCGGCGTTCTCGGTGAACCGCATGCGGAGGCTGTCGTGCCGCGCGGCGGTCGCGTCGACGGCGGCCCGCAGCAGCTCGACGTCGAGCGGTCCACGCACCCGCACGGTCGAGTGGACGAGGTACGCGGCGGTGCCGGGCACGAGCTGTTCGGTGAACCAGATCCGTTCCTGGCCGAAGGAGAGTCGGGGCGCTCCGGCGGGCGGAGTCGCCGTCGGGATGACGGTGGTGTCTCGGGCCGGCACGTCGACGTTCGTCACGCTATGCCTCAATCCGATGACGGACGGGAGTCAGTAGTCTGCATCCCGCTTCCCAGAGGGTGGATCGGCTGATCGGTCCACTGTGTAGGACTCGATCGATCGATCCAGCAGCGGAACGGACCGTCGTACCGTCAGGAATGCGATTCGCGGATACGGTGGTCCCCGCCGAGTGGGCGGCAGAACCGCTGCGCTACGCCGAGTTCTCCGGCGGTGGTGCCGGGACGGCGCCACCGACCTGGGCTCAGCAGGTCCTCCTGCGCTCGATCGCCCGGTTCGGCTCCAACCACCGGTTCCTCAACCTGCGGCGGGCCGTGCCGGTCTCCCCCCGCGCCGGGGTGACCGTGACGACCGCGACCCGGGCGGTGGGTGCGCTGGTCAGCCGGCACTCCGCGCTGCGCACCCGGCTCCCGGTCGTCGACGGCGAGCCCCGGCAGGAGGTCGCCCCCGCCGGGCTGTTCCCGCTGCTGCTCCATCCCGGCACCGGTGACGGTGCGCAGGCCGCACGGCAGGCCGCCGAACGGCTCGGCGACGTCGCGTTCGACCATTCGGCCGAGTGGCCGCTGCGGGTCGCACTGGTGACTGTGGACGATCGGGTACGCCAGATCGTGCTGGTGTTCAGCCACACCACAGTGGACGCCCACGCGGTCGAGATCGTGCTGCGTGACCTGCGGTTGCTTCTGCTGCGCGGCGGCCTGCACACTCCGGCCGGTCCGCAGTCGGCGGAGGTGGCCCGGCTCCAGCAGGGACCCGACCGGGAGCGCTCACAGCGGGCGGTGGCGTACTGGCAGCGGGAGTTCGACCGGCTCCCCCGGCAGCCGCTGGTCCCGGCCGGGCCGGGGCTGACGCCGCACCTGCGTCGGGGCGTCCTGGTCTCCTCCGCGATGGACAGGGCGGCCCGGCTGGTCGCCGCCCGACATCGGGTCAGCGTCTCCGCCGCGCTGCTCGCCGGCTACCAGGCGATGGCCGTACGCACCTCCGGGCACGAACTGTCCGGCCTCTTCCCGATGTCGCACAACCGGTTCCGCACCGAGTACGCGCAGGCGGTGGCGAACCTCGGTCAGATCGGATTCTGCGTGGTGGACCTGGCCGGGTGCACCGACTTCGCCGAGCTGCTGCGCCGGGTCTGGGCGGCGTCGCTGAACGGCCTGCGGCACGCGTACTACCAGCCGTCCGCGCTGCGGCACGCCTTCGAGGAGCAGGGCGTCGACTACGAGACGGCGTTCCACCCGCACCACTACTTCAACGACGTCCGGCTGCCACTCGGCGGCCTCGACCAGCCGCCCGAGGTGACCCGGGACGAGTTGCGGGCGGCCACCGCCCAGAGTGACTTCTCCTGGACCGCCGGGCTGAACGCGGCCTCCTGGCACCTGCTGGCCCACGTCGTGGACGAGCCGGACGCGGTGGGCGTCACGCTCACCGTCGACACCCGGCACCTCGCGATGGACTCCGTCGAGCCGTTCCTGCGGGGCATGGAGGAGTTGCTGGTCGAGGCGGCCTTCGACGACGTGCGATGGCCCTGGTCACCGACGTCCACCGGCACCGCCGGGCCGGTCCCGCGCCGCGCCGGGCACGCCGAGGAGACGGCGTACGCGGACTTCGCGGGCGGGCGGGCCGCCAGCGCGCCGCTGACCTGGGGACAACGCGCCATGTGGCGGACCGTGGAGGAGTTCGAGTCCCCCGCCGCGTACCGGGTGCTGAGTCTCCCCCGCACGCTCGCCGTGTCGGCGCGGACCGAGGTGACCGTCCCCGAGGCGGTGCGGGCCCTCGGCGCACTGGTCGCCCGGCACGGATCGCTGCGCACCCGGTTCCGCCGCCGGGACGACGAGGTGCACCAGGAGATGGCGGCGACCGGGCGGCTGCCCGTCGGCGTGCACGCCGTACCCCGGCCGGTGGACGACCCCGACGGCCGCGCGCTCGCGGCGGAGCTGACCGCCCGGCTGCGCGCGTC
>NZ_SISL01000036.1:0-26700 GCF_004307965.1 Verrucosispora sp. SN26_14.1
AGAGGTGGATAAGAGACAGGTCGTGGTGCGCGCCGGAGCCGGGCGCCCCTCGCTCGCCGCAGCCCGCGCCGAGGTGGTCTTCTTCCCCGCGCCGGCAGCGGCCGTCTTCTTCGCCGCAGCGGCAGGCGTGGGCTTCACGCCGGTGGCAGCCGTAGCGGACCCGGGCGCGGTCTTCCGACCGGCAGCCGCAGGGGTCGCCGCGGTGATCTGACTGGCGGGGGACTTCACGGCGGCGCGCTTGCGGGCGGGGGCCGTCGTGGTGCCCGCTGACGCGGTCGCGTTCGCGGCCGGGGTCGCCGTGGCGGTGCGCCGGGCGGCCGGGGGCGTGGCGGTGGTGCGCTGGGAGGCCGGGGCCCGGCCGGCAGCACCGGACGCGGTACGGGTGGCCGGGGCGGTGCCGTTCGCGCGACGCGTGGTCGGCGTACGGGTGAGGCCGGCGGTGCGGTCCGTGGCGGCAGTCTGCCGGGCGGGTGTTCGCGTCGCGGCCGGTCGGGTGGCCTGTTGTGCTTCGGCCATCTCGGTTCCTCCTTGGGGACGTGCCGCCGCCCTCGCGGCGCACGTGGTGTCGCGACGCGAGGTCGTCCCGCGTCGGCTACTTCTCCTCCCCGTCCTCCTCGGCCCTACGGGCGTCCTCGGCTTCCCACGCTTCGTTGCGCTCCCGCACCTTCTGCAGGGCGTTCTCCGCGTCGGTGGCCGAGGCGTACGGGCCGAGGACGTGCCGGGCAGGGCACACGTCGGCTTCGTGCTCGACCCGGTGGTGTCGCGTACACCAGTAGTAGCGCCCATGTCCGCTGTCGTTCATGGGATCACTGTGCATCGGGACACGACGGCCCGCCACCGGAACACTGCAAGTCACCAGGCTTTTCCACAGTAGACCTGCTTGTGGCTTTACATGCGAAAACGGCGAAAAACACAAAATGTCGAGGTAGTGCGAACACTCTCCGTACACGACAGGGTGTCGCTGCGACGGCGGATGTCGACGCCGACGGCACAATGTCGGCACGCCGCGACGGCGCGCGCACCGAGCGCGTCCGGGGCTCGCTAAATCCAAGCCTGCCAGGGAAATCAGGCCACCGGCCGGATCGTCCTGACCGGATGCGAGCGCCGATCGGCACCCGGCTAAGGTCGCCGGATGGGCGTACCGGAATACATCCTGAGGATGCGTGAACACGTCGGACACGAGCTGATTTGGCTACCCAGCGTCAGCGCGGTGGTCCGGAACGACGCGGGCGAACTGTTGCTCTCCCGACTCGCCTACGACGGGCGATGGTCGGTGGTGAGTGGCTTCGTCGAGCCGGAGGAGCAGCCGGCCAGCGCGGTGGTCCGCGCGGTGCTGGAGGAGACCGGTCTGGAGGTCGAGCCGCTGCGGCTGAGCAGCGCGGTGACGCATCCGCGCACGTACCCGAACGGGGACCGCTGCGAGTACCTCAACCTCGGCTTCCGCTGCCGTCTGCTCGGCGGCGACCTGCGGGTCGACAACGAGGAGTCGCCGGACGTGCGGTGGTTCGCCCCGGGGCGGCTGCCCGACCTCGACGAGCACGCCCGGATGGTGATCCGGCACGCGCTGGGCACCGAGGTGTCGGCGTACTTCCTGCCCGCCGGGATGCGCTGGGGCGCGCCGGGCGAACTCGAGCATGCCTGACGCGCTGCTGCGCTACCTGACCGAGCTGGTCGCCGCCGCGCGCGAGGTGCTCGGCGACGACCTGCGCGGGGCGTACGCGGCGGGCTCGGTGGGGTTGGACGCGTACCAGCCGGGGCGCAGTGACGTGGACGTGGCGCTGGTCTGCGGCGGCCCGCTGGACCGCACGACGGCCGGTGAGCTGGTGGCGCGGCTGCGGCACGAGACGCTGCCCTGCCCGGCGCGCGGGCTGGAACTGGTGGTGTACCGGTGGGAGGTGGCCCGGTCGGGCACGCCCGAGCCGGGGTTCGAGGTGGAGCTGAACACCGGCGCGGGGATGGACTTCCGGGTGTCGTACGGCCCGGCGGACCGGCCGCCCGCCGACGGCCTGTTCTGGTACGGCCTGGACCGCAGCATCCTGCACCAGAGCGGGCGGGCCCTCCTCGGCCCGCCCGCCGCCGACGTCGTCGCCGACCTCTCCCCCGACGACCTGCGGCGGCTCGTGGTGGAGGCGCTGCGGTGGTGGCTGGCGCTGCCGCTGCCCGCTGGCGACGTGCCCGCACCCGGAGCGGAGGACGCCGTGCTCGGCGCGTGCCGGTCCTGGGTACGCCTGCACCACGGGGTGTGGCTGCCCAAGGTGGCCGCCGGCCGGCGGCTGCTGGACGAGGCCGGACCGCTCGTCGACGCCGCGACCACCGACCTGGTGGTCCGGTCGGTCGCCGCCCGCGACGGCGGCCCACCCCCGTCCGGCCCGCAGGCCCGCGCCTTCCAGCGCCGGGTGTTGGCCGACCTCACCGGTACGCCGGCCTGAGCGCTCAGGCCGCAACCGGCTCCACCGGGATCCACAGCTCCGCGTCGGCGTGACCGCCGTCGGCCGAGATCCGGGTACGGGAGATCTCCGGACCGGGCCGGGACCGGTACGGGTTGGACGGGAACCACTGCGTGAACACGTCCCGCCACAGGTGCTGCACCGCCTCCGGAAAGGCCCCGGAGATCTCGAAGACCGCCCACGTCCCCGCCGACACCGGCATGGCGTCCAGGTCCTCGGGCACGTCGGCGCCGGTGGCCACGCAGAACCAGTAGTCGAGTTCGGTGCCCTCGGCGCGACTGTCGGCGAGGCCGGCACCGACGTTGACGACGCCCGCCGGCTCCTGGTCGGACAGCGCCTCGATCCGGTCCCGGGTCGCCGCTTCGATGCTCCTGACGAACGCCACGATGGCCGGGTTCATGCCCCCGTGCACCAGCGGCACCCGGGCCTTGCGGCCGACCAGCCGGAAGGACTCCTTCTGCACGACGCGGTACCGCATGCTGCTGCTTCCCTCGACGGTCAGCCGGAAGGACATCCGGGGCTGGGCCCGCAACACCGCGCCGGTACGCCGGGCCTCACCGGGTCCGACCCCGTGCACCGCCTTGAACGCGCGGGCGAACGCCTCGGCCGAGCCGTACCCCCAGCGGACCGCGATGTCGAGCAGCGTGCGCTCCCCCGCGACCACCTCCGCGCCGGCCACCGTGAGCCGGCGACGCCGCACGTACTCGGAGAGCGGAACGCCGGCCAGCGCGGAGAACAGCCGCCGGAAGTGGTGCTCCGACGTGACCGCGATCCGCGCCAGCTCACCGGCGTCGACCGGCCGGTCCAGGTGCCGCTCGATGTGCTCCATGGCCTGGTTGAGTCGCTCCAGCACCCGGTACCTCCCATCCTTGCGCCACCCACACTATGGACGCGGCGGCACCGGGCACCCGACAGGCTGTGCCCGGTGCCGTCGGTGGTACTCCATGCGCGTCCCCGGGTACCCGACGCCGCTCCGAAACGACGTCGACCGACCGACGATGCCCAGGTTGCGGACTGAGTAGCAGACGACATCGGCACCGAGACATCAGCCGCAGCGACGAACTCGACCGGCCCGCCGGTCACCGAGCGTGGCCCACTCAGTTCGATCGCGCTGCCCCCGGGTGCACACCGCAGGTCACGTGTGCCACCCTCGTCCGAGATTTGCTCACCCGGGGCCCGGCCCCCGGGAAGACCACGAGCTGGCGCGAACCCGGACGCCAGTCGAACCTGGAGGCACCGTGGCCAACCTCGACACCGCCCTCAAGGACGCCATGACGATCGACGGCGCGATCGGCGTCGCGCTCGTCGACTACACCAGCGGGATGACACTCGGCGTCGCGGGCGGCACACCGGAGATCGACCTGACGGTCGCCGCCGCCGGCAACACCGACGTGGTACGCGCCAAGATGCGGACCATCGAGATGCTCAAGCTCAACGACGAGATCGAGGACATGCTGATCACCCTCGGCGGTCAGTACCACATCATCCGGCCGCTGGCCGGCGCCAACGGCAAGGGCCTGTTCCTCTACCTGATGCTCAGCAAGACCCGCTCCAACCTGGCTCTCGCCCGCCACCAGCTGCGCAGCATCGAGGAGCGCCTCGAACTGTGAGCGAAACCTTCCTACCCCGCCGCACCGCGCAACGCCCGGCCGCCCCACCGCCGCCTGCCTTCCCGCCGTCCCTGGCCGGCAACCCGCGTCTGCCGTACCCGGCCATCGGCACCGAACTCGCCGAGCTGCGCCTACAGATCCCCGGCGTGCAGGGAAGCGTCCTCGGCGGCGTGGACGGACTGCGCATCACCCACGACGTACCACCACCGCTGGACCCCGACGACCTGGCCGCGATGGCGGCGGCGACCTTCGGCCTCGGCCGGCAGGTCAGCCTCCGACTCGGCCAGGGCGAGTTCCGGCAGTCCACCGTCCGCAACCAGGCCGGCTACTTCTCCGTGTACGCCGTCGGCCCGCAGGCCCTGCTCTCCGTGGTCGGCGCCGACGCGATCAACGTTGCCCGCCTCCACCTGCACGCCCCACCCGTCGCGGAACGCCTCGCCGCGCTGCTCACGCAGGTCTGACCGCTGCTGCTCGCGCAGGTTTGATCACTCTGTTGCTCGCAGGGATGACCGCTCTGCCACGAGCCGGGCTCACCGCCATCGTGTGCGCCACGCGCCGCGCGTGATTCCTCGCCACACGATGGCGGTGAGCCCACCACCCTAGTCACCCGTCGCGCGCGACGTTCATCGCCCGACGACGATCGGCGGGGCCCCGGGTGGCCGCACCAGGAGCCGGCGGACTCCTACTTCGGAAGCGGGCTGGCGATGTACACGCCCTTGCCCTGGCGACCGTCGATGAGCCCTTCGGCCTTGAGGATGAGCATGGCGGCACGGACGACCGTGTTGCTGACCTGATAGTGCTCGCAGAGTGCGGCGAAGGACGGCAGCTTGTCGCCCGGCTTCAGTTCGCCGGAGCTGACCTGCTCGCGGATGTCCCGGGCGACTTGCAGATATGCGGCTTCAGACATCGGTGGTGCTCCCAGCTTGGCGGCTGGTCCAAGGAGATCACGCCGAAGCCTCGACTTGCAACGCTATGTGCGCCAGCTGTTGACCCTGCGCACATTGCGTCTTAAGTTGCTCGTGGGGCTACTCAGCTTGGCGGCCGGGTCTCCCCACCGTGGGCACTCCGTCTCCGGAATGTGCTGGCGGGGTGCCCACGACCCTCGAAGCGCTGGCAGGAGGCGTGGTGATGACACAGGACGAGGAGACTGCCCGAAATCCTTCGGGCTCCGTTCACCGGACGGGCGGTGCGGACCGGCCGGCGAGCAGGAGACACCGGTCCGGGGCCAGTCGCCAACGGGTCTCCTACGACGAATACCTCTTGGCGGCGGCACTCACCATCGCAAGCCGACATCGGCCGGTGTGGTCCTGGCAGCGATGGCGACGCGTCTGCCGGTGCGGCAACGACCTCCCCTGCCGCAACCGCCACCGAGTCCCGATCAACCGAGGCCACTGGCTTCCGTCTGACCGGTCGTGGTCCCGTGGGTCGTGACGCGGTGCCGATCGGTCGACGGGTCGCGTACCTGCGCGTGCAACGCAAGCTGTCACAGCAGACGTTCGCCGACCGCCTGGGCAAGTCGAAGAGCTGGGTGGACAAGGTCGAACGCGGCGTACGGTCATTGGAGCGTGTGTCGGTGATCCGTGACATCGCCACCGTGCTGCGGGTCGACGCCGCAACCCTGCTCGGAAGCGACAGCCGGAGCACCGAAGCCGCCGAACGCAGCGGAGGTGTCGCCCGGATCCGGGCCGCGCTGTCGACCTACGACATGGTCCTACGCCACTCCGGCACGCGCGAGACGATGCCACCAGCCCGGTTGGGCTACGAGATCGAGCACGCGTGGACGACCTACCAGCACGCCCGGTACCCACAGCTCACTGAGCTGCTACCCGCACTGTTGAGTGAGGTCCACCGTGCTCAGATGCAGGATTCGGACGCGTGCCGGATCGCGATGGTCGAGGCGTACCGACTCACGGCGGCGCTGCTGGTCAAGCTGGACGAGGCAAGCCTCGCCTGGTTGGCCGCCGACCGGGCCGTAGCCGCCGCGACCGATGACCCGGTCCTGCTGGCCTGTGCTGCCGTGCAGCTCGGCCAGGTCCTGCGCGGGTCCGCACGGGCGAAGTCCGTGATGCTGGCTGCCGCCTACCAGGTGGCTCCGCCCGACCTCGACGCCGGATCACCACAGGAGTTGTCGCTGTGCGGGGCACTGCTGGTGCAGGCCGCCCTGATCGCGGCGACCGCCGGCAACGAACGCGCCACCGCAGACCTGCTGGAGGAAGCCGCCGAGATGGCCGCCCGGATCGGCGATCGGCAGGACCATCACCGAACCTCGTTCGGACCGACGACCGTCGAGCTGGCCCGCGTTGCCGCCGCCGTCGAACTGGGCGATGCGGCGGAGGCCATCTCCCGGCACCGGAAGGCCATCGGGATGGACGGTTGGCGGTGGCTGCCCGTCGAACACCGCGCCGCGCATCTCATCGACGCCGCCCGTGCGTACCTCCACGCCGATGACCCCGCGAACGCTGCTCGGCTGCTCGTGCAGGCGGACACGATCGCGCCCGCCGAGATCCGCCATCGGCCTATGCCGCGCACCCTTGTCGCCGAGGTCGCGCGGACCGCAGACACCACAGCCTCGATCAGCCAACTCGCTCTGACGATCGGAGCAATCTGAGCCTATTCGACGCAGGTCCGGTCCGTTCAACTCGGTAATTTATGGCCACTGACGGCCTGAGAAACGTTCTGGCACTTGCGAGTGCAGAATAGTTAACGCTCGATGGAATCCAGTACCCGTCGCAGGATCTTCTGGGCATACTTGACCCCCGATCGATCCATCTGGGAGTTCAGGATATGAATATGCGTGGCGAACGTACCATGTGTACCTGGAGTGCGCTTCGTATTGGGGAAGTTGTTCAGAACCTCCATAATTCTATTGTTCAGAATACTGCGTCCACGCTCGTTGGAGCCAGCTTCGATCGGAATCTGGTGTAGTCGAAGTTCCACTTCGATATTTGCCTTAGGCGCGCGCTCCGTCCCAGGAATTTCTTCACCTTTGATAACTATGCTCGTTCGACCAGAGGTGCTGGAAAAAGCCCCAGCTGACTCGAGGGCGATCGAAGCGAATCCAGATAGAGAGAATGCGATTTCTCTCGTAAACTGCGTGAGATCCAGCTGCTGTCGATCCTCATTACGCAGAATTGACTCGACCACAAACAGCTCGTCCATGACGTCCAAGAATTCTGGATACCTCTGGCGAATGTCCGCCGTGCACTTTTCGTACCACGCCAAGAACCTCTCTGCGGCCTCGGCGGTGGGCCACTTTTCTAGCCTCTCTCGCAACGCTCTCGCGTTGTCGGCACGCCCGACTGGAGTCGGATCTGATCCCGTAACGGCAAAAAACGCTACTTGGCCGAATGCGTAAATGTCGACAGCCTTTTTGCGAGCAACGGATGATCTTGGGTTGCCCAACTGCTCTGGTGCGGCATAGGAGAGGTTCCCCCAAGCTTGCTTAGTTACCTGAGTCGCTTGACTAAACCAGGCCAGATCGAAGTCTGTCAAAAACGGAAGCCAGGTCGATTCGTCCTGATTATAGATTGCCAAGATATTCTCGGGTTTGATATCTCTATGTATGACTCCCCTGCTATGGGCATGAGAGACCGTCTCACCAATCAGAATTAGAAACCTCAACAGCTCTGCCGGGTCATCGATCGCCGCCGGGAGGTCTCTGAGGCTGGGGCCTTCAATGTAATCCATAAAGAAGCCTACAGGACATTCTGAATACCCATGAACTTTGACGACTCGCGGATGATCGAGCTGCTGCATAGCTCTATACCCTCGCTGAAATAGCCCCTTCTTTTCCAATACTCCATAGTCGGCGGGATGGTAGATCTTGTAGGCGAGCGGCGGCAATCCTTGCGCCTCTCGGGATACCTTCCATACAGTACCGAAACCGCCTCCACCGAGACGTTCAGTGATGACGCCCTCAGTGATAGTCGTACCATGATCCACTTCTGCGAGCTGTTTTACTCTGTTCATGACTGCTTCATGAAGGAGTTTGAACTCCGGATCGGAGGCGAGTTCTCGATGAGAGACCCTCTTTCTTGCGAACCATTCTGCGGTTGGCGAAAGCGCTTGGGATGCAGCCCGATAGCCCTTCGCTTTCCAGTCGTCCAAATTTAAGTTCAGTTGCGAAGTATAGTCATCGATAAACTGACGCCCCTCGCCGAGTATCGCCCTTCTCTCCTCAGCCGGAAGTTTCGTTCGGGAGATCGGGGAGAAACCGCTTGCTAGGACCACCCTGCCCGCGTGATCGCCCTTGCTAACCATTATTTGTTCACAGTCGAACTCTTCAAGCTTTCGACTGATAAATTCGGAGAGGCCTCCCACGGTCACTGACCCTGTAATATCTGCTGCTTGACCATCCAGTCCTTCGACTAGCGCAAAAGTGAAGACTCCATGCCCTAGTTCGACCACTTCGGCAGCCGTTTGCTCTGGCCTGCAAGCGGCAAGGAGGGTTTTCGATTCCGCACGGCTAGCAATTCCGCGCTCGATATCTTCCGCAGATATGGACCTCGCGTCGAAGGTCAGGGGCGTTGTTCCAGAGTGACAGCAATCTAAAATAACGAGACAATGAGGCACCAGCTGAGAGATGCGCTCTATGTACACGCTGAGCAGTTCTACTGCAATACCTGGCTCAAATTCTTTTCCGTCGTGGGTCATCAAAAAGGACCCTAGCTCTGTCGCCACCCCGTGGCCTGCAAAGTAAAACACAAAGAACTTAGGTGGGTCGCGCAGGATTGATTGCAGCAGGCCGAGAATGTTATACCGAGTCGCCTCCTGATTCATCAACCTAGAGGCAATAAAAGAATACTCGGGAAGTTCTAGGTAGTCAGCCACTATATCAGCATCTGCAACGCAATAGCTTAAGGCGTCATCAGGATAGCTTTCGTACTCATTAACGCCGACGCAAATTGCCACTCGATCAGCCAACGATGCAGCCTTTCAGCTAATTTCTTGAGCTCTGCGAATCCTGAGCGCGCTCGCCCCTTCTGCTGCACGCCCCATGCCGTCACGGAGCCTAGAGTGGCAGATAGAGTGCCGACTTCGGTAATGGACCGCGTGCCCGAAAGACACATCTAAGCGCTTTGCGGAAAGCCGCGTGGAGGAAAAGTGCTGATCAAGCGGCCTCTGAGAGCTAAGCCACAGCGCCCAAGAATTGCACTGTCGGATCAAGGACACACTGAGTCCACCTTGCAGGACGCGATAAATTTGGGAATTTTGGTTCGTTTTGCCAGAATGTATTGAATGAACGCATTGCCCGATTATTCCTGTCTAATGGGTAAGCCCAGGGAGGGGTTAGGTGGCCAAGCCCTCCCCTCAGCGGCGCAGACGACCCGGTCCGAAGCAAGGTCGACTGAGACCACGCTCAGGGCCCCTCCGGGACATCAGGGCGTCATCCGTCGGTGCCATCGCGACAGACCACCGACGCCCGAACATAGGACCAGTTCAGAGCCTTGATCGGGGCTCTGAGCTGGTGGGCGACGGACGAGTCGACCTGTACGCCGGATTATGAAGGCGAGACGCGCCCTGAGCAGGCGTTCTGTTCGTCATGCACCCGCTCAGGGCGTCGCCAGGGCGTCAGGGCTTTTCGTCGGGGCTGAACAGGTTGTCGATCGCGTTGCGGGTGCGTTCCTCGCTGGCCGGCATCAGGTGCGTGTAGACGCGGAGGGTGAAACCGGGGTCGGCGTGGCCGAGGTACGAGGCGAGGGCCTTAATGCTCTCTCCCGCGTCGAGCAGCGACGAGGCGTAGAAGTGCCGTAGCGCGTGCATCCCGGTGGCGCGGGTCGGCGTGATGCCGGCCGCCACGACAGCCGGTCGCCAGCTCTTGTTGTCGAAGGTGCGCCGGTTGATCGCACCCCGCCGGGTAGTGGTGAACAGCAGCGGCACCGTGACCCGCTCGTCGCTGGCCGGGTCCTCCCACGGCAAGGTGAGCGACACCGGGGCGAAGTCGTCGACGTGCTGCTTCAGCACCTGGGCGACGGAGTCGGGCAACGGTATCCGGCGGTCCCGGTCGTTCTTGGGCAGGCCGAAGACGAGCCGGGAGCGGACGAGCTTGACCTGACGGCAGACGTGCACCCAGCCCGCGTCGAAGTCAATGTCATCGACCCCAAGGCCGAGGATCTCCCCCTGCCGCAGACCGCAGCCGGCGCCCAGGTCGACCATCGGACGGTACCGCTGGGCGAGGCCACCGCGGATTGCCGAAACCTGTTCGTACCGCCACGGCACCGCCCGACGCTGCACCGGTCGCGGAGGCTTGACCGACTTTGCCGAACACGGATTCTTGGCGATCCGTTCGTCATCGACGGCCGCGCCGAGGATGGTCCGCAGGTGAGCGAAGACCACGGCCCGGGTCGCCGGGGCCAACTTGCCGACCATGCTCGCGTCCCACTCCCGGATGTGGCCCGGCTTGATCGAGGCCAGGTGCTCAGAGCCGAAGAACGGCAGCAGATGCTTGCGTACCCGGAACTCGGTGCTCTCCCTGGTCGACTCGTCGAACGAGCGTGTCCGTAGCCAGTTCTCGGCGTACTCCGCGAAGGTGATCCGGCCGGCCTTCGGATCGACGTAGGAGCCCCGGAGCTTGTCCGACTCGGTGGAGACGAGGAACGCCTCAGCGTCCCGCTTGGCCCGGTCCGGGAACGACTTCTTGCGTTCCTTGCCGTCCGGGCCGATGTAGCGCACCCGGTAGCGCAGGCCCTTGCCGAACAGTTCCGTCTTGACCCGTTCCCGTTGCCCGCCCGGATGGCGCAGCGTCTTGTACCAGCGATCCTCTACGTGTCCCATCAGGCCGCCGCCTGCTCACGTACCCAGGACCGGACCGCTTCCGGCTCGTACCGCAGGTGACGGCCGACCCGAGCCGCAGGCGGACCGTACTTGACCTTGCGCCAGCGGTACAGCGTTTCGGTTGGTACCCGCAGGTACGCCGCCACGTCCCGAATCGTCCAGAGCCCATCGTTCGCCACCGTCACAGCCCCTCCCCCGTCGTGCCGTCCGTCTTCGTTGGTGTGGTGTCGGGGAGCTGGGCGGCGCGGGCCTTGGCGGCGAGGAGTTCGGAGCGCCAGCGGGCACGTTCACCGATCGCCCGCAGCAGCCGATGGGTCAGCGGCCCCACGTCGGGATCGTCGGGTCGGGCGAGCTCCCAGGCGTGGCGGACGGGTTCGACGGTGGCGCCTTGGTCGTCGACGCCATCCAGGCCGACGCTCACGCCGAGCAGCGCGCGCACCCAGGCCCGGACATCGTGCTTGTGGTCGGAGAGCGTCTTGCCAGACCAGTCGCGGGAGATGAGGATGCGCCGGCCGCCGATGCCGAGGGTGTCCCGTTGGTGAACCTTGCCCTTGCAGCGGCCCGGCTTGAGCTTGGCGTGTGCCCGCTTGGGTTGGATGCCGTAGAGCAGCCAGTTCGCGCAGCGGTCGGTGCAGGGGGTGAGCTGGAGTTCCTGCCAGAGCCGGTCGAGGTGTTTGCGTTGCCGGTCGGTGGCGATCTTGTGGACGTCGCCGGTGTGCTTGGTGATGTATTTCGTGACGTAACGGATGGTCCGTTCGGCGTCCTCGGTGCCGGGCATGACGCCGCGTGCGTCGACCTGGGAGCCGAAGCGCACGACATGCACTGGTTCGGCGTCCGGGTCGTCGTCGATGGCGTCGAGGGCTTCCGACCAGGTGGTCAGCGGCGCGCGGCTGTCCGGGTCGACCCACGCCGCAGCCTGCTCATCCCAGACGGGAAGCCGGTCGAGGGTGTACCGCTGGACATCCACTGCCGGCCACCACACCTGGTGATAGGTGGCCGCCGCCACGGTGCGCAACACGTCACGCGGGATCGTCCCCCGGATGGCGAAGTGTGCGTGTGGGGCGAGACGGCGTTGGGGCTCGACGCAGCCGGCGTACTGGACGTTCCAACCCTCGCAGCGCCGCAGGTTCTGCCAGAACCGATCGAGCAACCGAGGAAAGTGCACCGCGTCCCAGGCCGCCCGGCGGTAGTCGTACCGGTCGGGGTTGAGAGGAGTGCCGTCGGGCCGGACCGGGCCGTAGGAGTCGAGGGTGAGCGTGAGCCACATCGACGGCCGGTAGGTGGTGCCGTCCGGGGCGGTGTAGGTCTTGCCGACGGTGCGGCGCTCCACTTTGCGCCGAGGTAGGTCGGGGGCATCTTGGCGACGGCGGGTGGAGCGCTTGCGGCGCCGGCCGGTGTCGTCGTCGGCCTGGTCCTCGTCGCCGGTCGAGTGCGGCGGAGCGACCCGGCCCCGGAGTCCTTCGGCCGCGATGGCCTCTTCCACTTCCCGGATCGCCTCGTCGAGGTCGGCGACCTGGTCCCACTGGCTGGCCCGGGATGCCTCGTCGCGGGAGAACTCCAGGTGACCGCGCAGCAGGATCAGCGCCTTCTGTTCCTCGGTCGCCGGCTCGGGTGGCGGTAGCGGCTCGTCGTCGCGGTGCCAGCCTTCCCGGATCTGGGCTTGCCGTAGCCGGCGGTTTTTCTTCGCACACGGCGCGCACTTGTCTTCCCGGGTCGCGCCGCAGGGCAGATCGATGACCTCGGTCAGCCCGGTGTTCAGGTCGGTGCGGCGCATCGCGAGGGGGCGGACGCAGACGCCGTATTCCGCCGCAATCTCCTTGAGCACGTCGACCGAGCGAGGCAGCGCCATGCGGGCCGCCCGCGACCCCGGCCGAGGTGGTGCAGCCGGGGTCGGGGCGGGTTCGAGGCCGGGCAGGGTGGCAGCGGTCATCGGATGATCCCGACGACGTGCGGCCGGTTGGGCTGGACGACGCGCGGAGGCATCACGGCCTGCGGAGCCGGGACAGCCGGCGGAGCAAGTTCGGCCGGGCGGACCGGTTCGACCTCGGTGGCTGGCTTGGGTTCCTCGCTCCGGTGCGCAGTCGGCTGGTCCGGCTCGACGGCGGTCGGGGTGATCGGAGCGTTGGAGAGGACGACCTTGACCAGGGCGAGGAAGGCCAGCGACGGCACCGCCGCCACGATCCAGCCCCAGACCGATGGTTCGGCTTCCGCGACCTGGGCGGCGAGGGACAGCAGCGCGAACGCCACCAGGAGCGAGCCGACCAGGCCCACGGGGCGACCGGCGCGACGGCGGGCGCGTAGTTCCAGGCCGAGGTAGATCGCCATCAGCTCGACGGCTACGGCGTTGGCCCAGCCGATCCAGTGCGGTTGACCGTGGGCAACGGACAGGTCATGCACGTGGGTGAAGGCGGCAGCGCCGGCCATCGTGCCGATGGCGAGCAGGATCACCAGGCGTACCGCGGATTCAGTGCGCGCGCTCATCGCCACTCCTCCAACGGCTTCTCGCGGATGGTCAGGTCGATGCGGATGCGCCGGCCGTTCATGTCATGGCGGCGGTTGACCATGTGCGCCGGGCCGTGCAGTGCGGCGGCGGTCTGGTGGGAGGGGCCGACGAGCCGGATGCGCAGCGGACGCCGGAGCCGGTTGACGATGCGGGTAAGGGTGTTCACGGCGGTTACCTCCGGGCCGGTCGGATGTCGGTGCGGATGTAGTCGGGAGGGGTGCCGAGGGAGGCGACCGCTTCGGAGAGGCAGCGCCACAGCGCCCACGCCTCGTTCGGGGTCAGGGACATGCGGCGCCGGCCCGCGCCGACGGCGAGATAGACCGGGTACGGGTCGGGCCGGTCCGGGTCGACGCGGACGGAGACGGCGGTGACCGGTTCGGGGGTACGCAGCCGGTAGAAGCGCCGGCCGGTCGCGGTGGCGGTCATCGGCCGTCACCGCCGGTATCGCGGTCGAGGAGGTTACGCAGCGATTCGGGCAGCAGCGGGCCGGACGGTTTGCGCGGCAGCGGAGGCCGGGCCGGTTCGGTGGCGGTTTCCCGGCCGACTTGGGCGAGGATGTCCGCCGCGTCGACCGGGGCCGGGTACTGCCGGGCCATGGCGCGGATGTCGTCGTCGGAGACGTACGAGAAGCGGACCCGCATCGGGTCGGGCGTGCCGTCGAGGATCACGTACCCGACGCCCTTGGCCCATCGGGGCATATGGTCAGCCAGCGCGCCCCGGTTGCGGGCACCGTCGCCAAGGACCATGTCGACCTGTGACGCCTCGGTGAGGCCGAGCGCGATGCGGGTCGGGAACAGGTCCCGAAACGGCAGCACGTCCTTGCGCGGGTCCTGCAATGCGGCCACCACGAGGACGCCGACGCCGGCCCCTTGAGACAGCAGCAGCCCCAGCGACGACGCGATGCGCTTACGCAGCTCGACATCTTGCAGGTAAGCGGTCAGGGCGGCCATCTCGTCGACGACGACCACGACCAGGGGGTCAGCCTCCGTCGGCGTGTGCACCCGCACCGTGCCGGCAAGCCGGGTCTGCCGCTCCCGCAGCACCGTGACGGCCTCGTCGAGGAGATCGGCCATGGCCTCGAACGACTTGCAGGCGAACCGGGCGAACATCGGACGGCCGAGCGCGAACTCCATCCCGCCCTTGGGGTCGATCACCCAGAGCCGGACGAGGCCGGAGACAATCCCTCCGCCGAGCACCCGCACCAGCGACCACAACACCGACCCCTTGCCGGAGCGGGTCGCCCCACCAACGAGGACATGCGTCGCAAGGAGGTGCAGCGACCAGGTACGCAGGTCTTCCCGCCGGGCCAGGGGCAGCGCGGTGAAGTCCGGCACCGCCGGCACGTCGAACGGCGGGACCACCGTGCGCAGCGCGTCGGTACGCACCACCGCCAGGTAGACCAGCGTCGGCCGATCCCGGTATCGCACCCGGTCGACCAGCCGCAGCAGCCATGCAGCCCGACCGGTGCGGGTCGGCGGGTCGCCGGGGCGTTCCGAGTAGACCCGGACGTGTCGCCGGCCGAAGGCGTATGCAAGGTTGGCGCTGACCGCCTGGAACTGTTCCGGTGTCTGGCCCCGGACCATGCGGACGGTCAACACGTCGAGCGCCTGATCCGAGCGCACCCGCAGCAGTTGCGGCAGGACAGGCCGATGGTCGTACGTGTCGGCGAGCCGGCACAGCGTCATGGCCTCACGCCACACCCGCCGGTAGACGAACACCCGCCGGAACGAGCCGAGCAGCGGACCGGCTAACCAGGTCCACCAGGACGACTCATCCCGCCACCGCCACACCGCCGAGGCCGCCGATCCGAGCACCAGCGGCACCACCAGGCCGGACCAGCCGAACTCGACATACAGCCACAGCGCCAGCAGCGCCGAGCCGGTGGCCACCGGATGCCGCAGGCACCACCACACCGCCCGCCCCGACCAGCGCAACACCAGCCCGAGCAGCACCGCACAGAGCGGCAACTCAAAGCGCTTCGGCCGGATCACCATCAGATCCCCGGCCGAGGACATCACCACTTCACCGCGAGGCCGCCCGATCACTGGGCACCCCGCAGCGACACGAACCGGCCCGCAGCGTCACGGACTGGAGGGAACGGAAGAACAAGCTGCCCGGCGCAGCAACCACAGCAACCGTCAGCACCGGTGGCCGGATCGAACCGGACCTGACACGCAGCACACCTGGGCCAGCCACGGCCAGCCCGACGCCTACCCTTGGACACGTCACGACCTCTCTCGACAGAGCAGGGGAAGAGACACCAGGGGGCGGGGCTGCCGTCCGCCAAGACCAGACAGCCCCGCCCCCACCTGATACGGCTACGCCGCCGCCTTCTTGCCGCCGACCACCGGAGCCCGCAACCCGGTCGCCCGCAGCGAGTACGCCATCCGACCGTTGTTCGCCACGTACGGCGTGACCGTCATGCCGTCGAACTCCACCGCCTCGAACGGCGCACCCGTCGGCGGCACCGGCTGATAGTCAGCCGAGATCTTCACCGTCGTCTCCCGCGACCGCTTGCCCAGCTCAGGGTCAAGGTCCATCACCCGGACCTGCCACACCCGCTGGCCGGTCACCTTGTCCTTGGCCGGGGACCGCCGGCCGGTCTTCTCGTCGTAGTCCTCGACCTCACCCAGCGACTCGGGCACCAACGCGCACCCCGCCGGGAACACGTCCTCGAACCGCACGGCGAACCTCGTACCGCCACGCAGAGCCATCGCTCAACCTCCAGGTTGTTAACTTGTCTGCCAAGTTGTGGTCCAAGGTAGACGGCACTTGGCAGACAAGTCAACAAGCCGGTTCCGGGCAAGCAGCTACAGCGCGACGATCAACCGACGCGATCTTGCGCACAAGCCAGCACGCCACCGAGGCCGTAAGACGCCGGCCCCTCGAAGCGAAGTTATCGCCAGAATTGGCTAGAAACTGTTTCCGTCAAACGAGTCGCCACGGTAGGCTTCGCTTATTCGGCGACGCTCGGAATAGATTTCCGAGGCCTGCCAGATCTTCAGATACTCCTTATATCCTGACCGATCTAATGGCCCAGGCTCCCGAAGAGCTCTATAGAACACATCCGTAATGGTAAGCAAGTCCAGATCGGACAGCATCGGACCATGGGGCCATTTTAAATCCCTCGGAGGGTCGGGCCAGAGCCTTTTAAGGCGACGCCGGTGGCGAAGAGTCAACTTCGGGGTCGGGAGCTCATCTTGCCAGCTTGAAAAAACCACGAAGGCCACATGCCCTAGACCAAGGACGGTCCAGTGAGTATTACAGGTGTGCGGGTTAGCAGGAAGCGACTTGCGCGGATTATGGGCCGCAACCCCAATACTCCGCGTTCCCAGTGCCCACAGCAATGCAGAATGATGACCAACCCATACAACTGTCCTAGGGGGCGGAGATAGGGTTTCACGCAATTGGGCACACTGGGCGACGCTTGTCGACTGGAATCGAATGTTCATAAACTCTAACATGATGGCGGTCTTGGCGGCCCAGGTAGCCAAGAGAGCCAACTCAGGCCTGGACAACTCGACCTGATGCGCACGCATCATTGGCACCAGAATCGGCGAGACACTCGACTCAAGCCGACTCATCCAACCATTATTGCACCCAGCACAGACCCGCCTCACTCTTGACTGAAGCATCTGCTCCGGATGATCTATCACCTCGACCTTCCGGCCATCCGGGGCACCGTAACCGCCGACAAAATGGGCGAATGACCGCCGCCAGTCATAAGGCCCGAGCTCACGTTTGAGCCAGTTCGGCAGAACATGCTCTTTTGTTAGCGCACCTTCACCGCAGAACACACAGCGCCTAGGGGGCATGGCCAAAAGACTACGGGCCGACACCAGGGCCGGCAATATCCGAATCCTTTGCGTCTTGCGCGCCGTGCCGAGGAGCTACCCGCCTCTACCTGGTCAAGATCAGCAGACCATGCGGAAGCAGCGAGGCGAGGAATCGAGCTCTGGCCTCGATGATTCTCATGCGGCCTTCGTACTCGATGGGTTCGCGATGGGCGGCCTGGCTGGTGACCTGGCCGGGCCATTTGCGGTAGAGCAAGCCGTGCTCACGGGTGAAGTAACCCTCGCTGACCGCGCTCGCGGCCAGAAGTAGGCCGGTGTCCTCAGAGGCCGGAAGCGCCATCCAGCCACCGAGCGCCAAGAGCAGATCCCGGCGGATGCAGAGGGTGGCGGGGTGGACCTGGGCGCGGTAGCCATTGGCCTGCCAGAAGGCGAGGACGGCACCGCGGGCGATGGTTCCGGCGGCCGGGTCCTGGTCCCATCCGACGGTGGACCCGTCGGGCATCAGGTCCAGGACGCGGGAAGTCGTCCACCCGATGTGCGGATGAGCATCGAAGGCGGCGATGTCCCGGGCGAGCGCGCCGGCCGTGAGTTGGTCGTCCGCGTCGAGCACCTTGACCAGGTCGCCGGTCACGCGGGACAGAGCGAGGGTACGAGCCACACCCGGCCCGCCGGGACGACCACCGCCGATGCTGATGCGAGAGTCGTCCGGCAGCACCCCGGTCAGTACGCCGGTCTGCCCGTCCTCCTGGACGAGCCACTGCCAGTCCCACCCGTCGGGCAGTTCCTGCTTGACCAACGAGTCGTACGCGCCGGCCAGGTACTCGACGCTGGGCGCGTGGACCGGGGTGATGACCGAGACGATTCGCGTCAAGTTTTCCACCGTTGCAGTTTGTGGGAGTAGACCAGTTCCGTCCGGTCGCCCGGCATCACCACGTCGGCCACCTCGACGACCCGGCCGGTGGTGTCGAAGGAGGTCTTGCGCACGGTCAGAACGGAGACGCCGGGGTCGATGTCGAGAAGTTCGGCCTCATCCGGCGACGGCGGACGCGCCCGAACCTCGTCCTCGATGCGGTCCAGCTCGACGCCGACCGTGTAGAGCTGGTGCTGCGAGCCGCCGGGCCAGGGCTCCTTGCTGGCGTCGAGCAGGTCCGGGTTCGCAGCCACCAGGTCATAGGGCAGGTACGAGTAGGACATGGTCAGCGGCGCGTTCTCATGCCGGGACGAGGTCCAGTAGACCCGGCGCAGCAGCGGCCTGCCCGGCTCAACTTGCAGAGCCGCCGCCATGTCCGCGTCGGCTTCCACGCGGGTGTACTCGGCGTGGAACTTCAAGTCGTCGACGGTCAGGCCGGTGTCATGCTCGGTCGCGCCGGTCTTGAGCCGCTCCTCCTCGTCGAGCAGGACCCGGTCCTTCTCCCACTGGTACCGCTCCGCGTTGCGACGCCGTACGCGTTGGCGGGGTGCCCGTACGTAGGTGCCGCGCCCCTGCTCCGCGCGGACCAGGCCCCATTCGCGGAGTTGGCGGATGGCGTTGCGGACGCTGGTCCGCGACAGGCCCGACGTGTCGGCCAGCTCTGTCTCGCTGGGCATCAGGGTGCCGGGGGCGAGTTCTCCGCTCGTGATTTTGACCCGCAACTCTTCGGCGAGTTGCAGGTAACGAGGGCGCCAGTCCCGGCCATGCACACCGGTCACCGTACCCCCTAGACGTTCCAACGACTGCCAGGTGGTCCCACCCGCCGGCCGCTCCGGCACCGGATCTACCGCCACGGCCGGCCGACGCGGATGATGCGCAGCGGCAGGAGCACGGCGGGTGCTGCGGCGATCAGTCGCGGTCATAGTTGCCTTCCAACGGTCGTCCCTTGGTCATCACTCGCCACCGGACGTAGGTCAGTTCGTAGATCAGCCGGTCGAGTTGCACGCGCGAGAGCAGCACGGATTCCGTCCCGCCGGAGCGGGTCGCATCGACCTTGACGACCGGGTCGCGGCGTCGGAAGCGGTCGAGGAGCAGTTGCACGCTGACCCAGCCGCTACGCTCGCTGCCGATCGTGGCGAGCAGCCCCCGATGCATCGGGTCGTTCGGCCCACAGCCCCGACACCAGTCGGGACACTCGGCGTCCTTCGCCGTCCTAGCCGGCCGCGCGCCGGTGGGCTCGTCACTCGTCGCCATGTTCGCCCCCTTGCTGCCCGGCCTGGGCCAGCAACGACCGCAATTGCTCCACCAACTGCCTGACCTGAGACAGAGGGAGTTCCGCCCAGGGAGCGCCTACCCGGCAGGACACATGCACCATGACCCGCGGAGCCTGGCCATCGGACCCGACCAGGTAGGACACGACCGACCCGGAGGCCCAGGGGTCACCGACCTTCAGCGACGCGCCCCGGTGGCGCCGCTGCATGTGCGACAACACCGGCGGGACCAAATGACCGCACCGATCCGACGCACACCAGTCCGGATGCACAGGCGGCCTAACCGGCCGGCGTGGTGCACTCACTGCGGCCACCTCCCACCGTTGCCCCGGTACGCCTGCCCGAGGGTCATAAAGGGCGGCGGACGCAGCGCCGGAAGCTCCCGGGTCCATTCCGCCGACCAGCGCGACAAAGTCCGATAGCCGGCGGGATTGACCTCGCCAGGACGGCTGCCTGCCGCAGGGATGATCCGGTCTGCCCGTCGACGTGAGCGCCAAAGCGAGTACCAGGGACGCCGACGATGAGAGCCAGGCATCGCACCTCCACACGTAGGGAGCCGGCGACCGACCAGGGGGACCAATCGGCCGCCGGCCCGACAGAGGGCACGGCGCACCGTCCGACACCGGACGGGTCGGGTATCGCCGAGCCACCTTGTACGCGCGGCCACCGCAACCGGCCCACGAGGACGCCGCGCATCACGCACGTCCAGGCCGACGCAGCACCACCCCTGACACATACCGTCAACCCAGCCGCACACTCGGAAACGTACCTACAAGTGGACGACTTGTCTACACATCAAAATGAGGCTTCCGCTTGACACTTGGTAAGACAAGTGCCAGGTACGGTGACCAGGTGCCCACCCCGCACTACGGACAGCCCCGCTACCGGGTCATCGCCGACGAGCTGCGAAAGCGAATCGAAAGCGGCGCCATCCCTCCCGGTGCACTACTGCCAGCCGAAAGCGTCCTCACCTCTGAGTTCGGGGCAGCACGCGGGACTATCCGCAAGGCAATAGCTGCCCTGCGAGAGGAAGGCTATGCCGTCACTGAGCACGGCAGGGGCACACACGCGACCCGCCTCACGCAAAGCTCTGCGGACGAACCTGCGGCCAGTCAGCGAGAGATGCAAGCCGATGCGCGCCTAGCAACCTTGTTCCAGGTTGAGGTCGGAACAACGCTGATCGAGCGGGAGGCAGTCATACGGCGGGGAAGGCAGGTCGCCAGGGTCATCAGGACTTACCACCTACGCCGCACCGATCCAGACCCAGCCGAGCGCTAGGGGAGTCAAGGGTTGCCGGCGCGCCGCGAGGCTCCCGCGCCTCTGGTGAAGGCGCTCCGGCCCCAGGGTGGACCGGTGCCGCGATGGCATCCATGCCTAGTGAGTGGCTGCAAGGAGGCAGCAGTGTTGAGGCACGTCGGGTGCTGTGGGCAGCGAGGCTCCAGAGCCGTGCCGGATAGCATGTCACCCGCATCGCTGTTAGGCGGTCACCCGTTGGCGCCAAATTCCATCCGGTCCAGGGTGGTTGTGTTGGCGTCGTGTAGCACGAGGAGTTGCGCATGCTGCCGGCCGGCCGTTTGACGTTGTCGTGGATCGGTAAGGATAAGGCGCTATTAGGAACACCCGACGGTGGTTACAAGTGGGTGGAGCGGACCGATCCGCGAGTAGCGGAGGTTCGCCTCATAGAGCCAATTGAAGAGGTAGGAAGCGTCAGCCAAAGCCTGGCTGAAGGCAACCTGCTAATCAAGGGCGACTCGTATGACGCGCTACGCGCCCTAGCGAATATCCCAGAGTACGCGTCCGAATACCGCGGCAAGGTCAAACTAATCTACATAGACCCGCCATTCAATACAGGACAGGCCTTCGCTGACTATGACGACGCGCTAGAGCACTCGGTTTGGCTTGGCATGATGCGGGAACGACTCCTGCTCGCCAAAGAACTATTGTCGCTGGATGGTTCATTGTGGGTCCACCTGGATTCAACAGAGGTTCATCGCGCTCGGTGCCTCCTAGACGAGATCTTCGGACCTCAGAACTATCTCGCTACAGTCGTATGGCAGCGCACAAGCACCAAGAGCCTTGCCCGAAGGACCATGGGGACGATGCACGAGTCGATCCTCGTGTACGGCGCATCCGACAAGAGCGAGCTAAAGACCGTTTACCTACCCCACGAGGATCGGTACGTCTCGACTAGGTTTGCGTTGCAGGACGAGCGAGGTCGCTACAATCCCGAAAACCTAACTGCGGGATACCATCGGCCACACTTGGACAGCGGGAAGCCCTGGCGTGGATTCGACCCAAGTGAACGTAGACGCTGCTGGGCAGTCCCCTCCTCATTACTTCTCGAAATTGGCCTAACCGAGGCCGAGAGTGCCAAGTTGACGATGCGCGAAAAACTCGACCTCCTCGACGAGAAGGGCTATATTTACTGGCCCGAAAAAGGCGGCTTCCCCCGTTACAAAAAGTACCTGCACAAAATGAAGGGAAGAGCTGTAGGCGACCTATGGACTGACATTAATGTCATTAACTCACAGGCGATAGAACGCACGGGATTTTCGACCCAGAAGCCAGAAGCCCTGCTTCAGCGCGTCCTTGAAATGGGCTCAAAGCCTGGTGATATCGTCCTCGACTACTTCGCCGGCTCGGGCACCACCGCAGCAGTAGCCCACAAGATGCATCGTCGATGGGTTGCGGTCGAACGAGAGTCCGCCACAGTTGAGTCGATCATCCGACCACGACTGGAGCGAATTATAAACGGCGATGACTCGGGCGGGATTACCGATACAGTCGGATGGGAGAAGGGCGGCGGATTCCGAGCGGCTAGCGTCAGGGATTCAATGTACGAGTTGCTCGACGGCCGCGTTTTCCTGGCAGAATGGGTGAGAAGCAGCGAATTCGCGAAGGCAGTGTGTGCACAACTTGGATTTTCCGTTGATGATGAATGGCCTTTCGTCGGCCGCAAGGGAAGAACCCGCCTAGCAACCATCGATGGCGTCGCCGACTCCGAGACGGTTCGCGCAATTGCCTCTCGCCTAGATGCAAATGAGCGCGTAGTTATTGTCGCGAAGGCATCCACCCAGGACGCCGAGAGACTTCTAAAAAAGCTTAGCCCAGGGTCGAGACTACGTAAGGCACCGCGCGACCTGCTGGAGAGGAGTATTGTCAGATGACCTGGCTGAGCTATCGAAGCGAGCTAGTGGACGAAATCGCTTCGCGGATGGATCTTCGCCCACCCAATAAGGCTGCAGTTGCCAAAATCATCGAAGGCATCTCGGTTGACGACTACCGAGAGGTGGTGTGCGATCTCGCAACCGGAGTCGGTAAGACTTACATAACAGTCGCGCTTATCGAATACCTGGCCGCGCAAGGCGTCCGCAACATTCTAGTGGTCACGCCGGGCAAGACGATTCAAGATAAGACGGTCGCAAACTTCACTCCGGGAAATGCTAAGTACATTCCTGGCGGCGAAGCTAGGCCCCTGTTGATCACCGTAGAGAACTTTGCCCTCGGCCAAGTCGGAGACGCTCTGCATGACCCCGACACCCTCAAGTTGTTCGTGTTCAACGTCCAGCAGCTGATCCGCCCGTCAGCCACCATGTCCCGCAGGGTTCGCAAGCTGGATGAGTTCATTGGCACAGACCTATACAACCACCTGCAGCGAGCCAATGATCTCGTAGTAATCGCGGACGAGCATCACGTTTACCGCTCGCAGGCGGAAAAGTTTTCATCCGCCGTGCGTGATCTACGTCCTCGGGCATTGATTGGCCTAACAGCTACGCCAGACCCGGCAGATGAAAGCAAGGTCATCTATAGATACAGTTTGGCAGAGGCGATAGCCGACGGGTTGGTGAAGATTCCCGTTATCGTTTACCGCCAAGACGGACACAAGGACATCCAGACACAACTCGCCGATGCATGCCTCCTCCTACGCATCAAGGCCGCCGCGTACGAGGCGTGGGCGACTGGTGAGGGCGAACAACCCGTCAACCCGGTGCTTTTCGTTGTTTGTCAGACGGTTGAGGATGCCAAGGACGTGGCGAATCGGCTGTCAGGGGACGGAATGATCGGAGATCCTTCCGCCGTCTTGGAGATCACCTCCCAGTCATCCGATGATGCACTTGCCGCCCTTGCCAAGGTTGAGGAACCTAACTCACCCATCCGAGCTGTCGTCAGCGTTGATAAACTTAAGGAAGGGTGGGATGTCAAGAATATTGGCGTAATCGTTGCCCTGCGAAAACTGGCCTCGCAGTCACTCACCGAGCAGATTCTTGGGCGCGGCCTCCGTCTTCCGTACAGACGACGTGTTGGCGTACCAATGATCGACCAAGTTGATCTCGTGGCTCACGATTCTTACAGGAAGTTGCTGGAACAGAAGGACGTTCTAATTCAACGAATCGTACCGACCGGAGAATCTGCTACCACGGGAAGCCCTATCAGTTCGAACGACCGGCAGCAAGCTGCCGTCGCAGTAACAGGAAAGGTTACCGAATATGGAAGCCAGGGAACGCTTCGGCTCGTGACACCCGCTCGGGTGGTGGACGGGGAGGTAGTGGATGGTAGCGCCAGTCTCATTATTCAGGAGTTCGGCGCTGTCACTAGACAGGGTGATCGCGATACCCAATACCGAATTCTTCAGCGGGTGCCCGGAGCGCCCCAGATCACTTTCCCCCGCCGCGAGCAGGAAGTACTTCCTGTGCAGTTTTCCCTGTCCCTAATTTCTGACTCCGATGCACGCGCGGCGGGGGCAGGGTTTGCTGCGGAAATTGATATTCCGCTCGTACGGGAGGCACTGAATGTACACCGAACGATCGATGGTTCTGTTAGTGTTCGACGTGAAGCCCAGCAATCAGCGACTGCGACGCAGCAGTGGCTACCACTAAACCAAGTCCAGAGCGATCTTGAATCGCGCATCCTCGGACTTGGCCTCGTCGCCGAAACCATTCCAGAATGGAATGCGGCGAAACGAATCGTCGCCGCATTCCTCGCTGGCGCAGGTGTCAGTCATGGCAACGAGGTGGACTGGGGTGCTGAGCGCGCCCATCAGGCACTCCAGGGAATAGACACACTGATTCGGCAGAAGTACAACACGCGACGCCTACAACCTCGTTACACATTCCGGCCGGTAACCGCTCCGATTGAACCACGGCCAATGCCGACGGACGTCCTAGATCGCTACGACGAGTTTGAACGGGGCCGCTGGTACGCAGGCTGGACGACATCGATACTGCCGATCGCGTCGTTCGATGCGAAAACCACGGAGTATGCTATCGCGAACATTTTGGACAACAGTAACAAGATCGAGTGGTGGCTGCGGTTGCGCCGTGAAGATGAGGTGTATATCGAACTCGATTCCGGCGGTAAGTATTACCCTGACTTTATTGCCATCGACGGCGAAGGCGCGCACTGGCTAATCGAGGGCAAGGCGGATGACAACGCTCAACGTCCAGACGTCCAGACGAAAAGGGTCGCGGCTGAGGAATGGGCAAGGTTCGTCAACGACGATGGACGCTTTGGTGTTTGGAAGTACCTTTTCTGCACTGAAACGGCCGTCAAGAACGCCCGTGGCGGGTGGGACGGTCTGCTCACTGCCGCACGTACGCTCCTAGGAGGCTGATGGAGGAGGCATACTCTCGTGCCGCCGTGGCAAGGCCCGTGACGATGCATCCCCGAGTGCATCCCGGGCTGTTGCCGAATTTCTCTGTTCTGGATCAAGGCACCGCGCTCCGCGCGGTGCGGGGCGGCAAGCCCGGCCGGCGGCAAGCCGCCCCGGCCGCCTACGGCGCCGGGGCGGTGAGCCACCGAAAGCCGCCGGGACACCGCCCCCACGCGAAGAGGAGCCAGCCTCAGCGAGGCCGTGACGGAAGCCGGCGGGGCTGCTCTGGTCGGATGGTCGGGGCTTCCGTCTGCCGCGCCAGTCCAACCCCGGGACTGGCTTGCCACCGGGTCACCGGGTCGCGGCACCAGCTCCACCGCCAGGACGTGCCCGACCCTCCCCCACAGCCGCCGGCCCCACGGCGGAACCATCGAACACAGGCCCGGAGACGGCCCACGGCGGCACAGCCAGCCCGACCCGAGAAGAGGTCAACTGAGCCCGCACTCAGGGCGTTTCCAGGGCGTCAGGGCGCCGTCAGGGCGTCAAACGCCGGCCAAAGTTGACCAACGACGACCATCGACACCCGGACATAGGACCAGCTCAGAGCCTTGATCACGGCTCTGAGCTGGTGGGCGACGGACGAGTCGACCTGTACGCCGGATTCTGTGCGCGGCGCGTACCCCTTGCGGGGTTCGCACCGGCGGCGGCCATCCATCTCGGCCTGCCGTCGCCGACAGGCTCGTGCGGCCTACCCGCAGACATCGGGCGGGCAGCCCTCAAGCGTCTGCGCAGGTCGTCATCTTGCGGTGACGGCCCTACTTGGCCTTGCTCCGGGTGGGGTTTACCGAGCCACCCCGGTCACCCGGGGTGCTGGTGGGCTCTTACCCCACCGTTTCACCCTTACCGTCCCCGCTGGGGGTCGGCGGTCTGTTTTCTGTGGCACTGTCCCGCGGGTCGCCCCGGGTTGCCGTTAACAACCACCCTGCCCTGTGGAGTCCGGACGTTCCTCGGCGACGGGCCGCAGCCCGCCGACGCGACCGCCCGGTCGACTCGTCCGTCGCACGCTCATCCTAACGACACCGGGTCGCCGCCTATTGCGCCGGCAGGACCGCAGGCCGGGTCGTTTCGGGGGTACGCATAATGGGCCGATGACGACGCTGCCGCCGTTTCCCGAGCCTACGGTCCCGGCCGAGGGGCGGGCCGAGGTGTTCCTGCGCTATCTCGACTATTTCCGGGAGAGCGTGCTGGCCAAGGTGTCGGCGCTGCCCGAGGCGGAGGCGCGGGCGAGCCGGTTGCCGTCGGGCTGGACTCCGGTGGAGTTGCTGCGGCACCTGCGCTTCGTCGAGCTGCGCTGGATCGAGTGGGGCTTCCAGGGGCAGCCGGTCGCCGAGCCGTGGGGCGACTGGCGCGACGGTCGCTGGCACGTACCCCCGGAGCTGAGTGTGGCGGAGCTGGCAGACGAGCTGCGCGCGCAGGGCACACACACCCGCAGCGTGGTGCAGAGCGCCGACCTGGACACCGTCGGCGCCCCCGGCCCCCGCTGGAACGGCGCAGACCCGGCCTCCCTGGAGCGGGTGCTGTTCCACCTCGTCCAGGAGTACGCCCGCCACCTGGGCCACCTGGACATCGTCTCCGAACTAGCCAACGGCCCCCTCGGCGAATAGCACCCCCACCACCCGTACCCCCTGGGGTTGATCAAGAGGTTTGGTGGTGATTCACCGGCGAACGGTGACCCAAAGCTCTTGATCAACGCCGCGGGCCGACCGCGCGGGCCGACCGGCGCGGGCCGACCGGCGCAGGC
>NZ_SISL01000360.1:0-5973 GCF_004307965.1 Verrucosispora sp. SN26_14.1
GGCGGGGGCTCGACGGCCGCGCTGCCGCGGGTTCGGGGCGCGGTCAGCGGGTGAAGAAGGCCGGTCCGCCGGCCGGCAACGCGGGCGTCTCGCCGATCTCGGCGGCCCGACGGGCGAACTCCCGGAGCCCGGCGACCTGACGCTCGCCGAGCGAGAAGTCCAGGGCCCGGAAGTACTCGGCGAGGGTGGCCGCGTCGAAGGGTTCCCACCGGGCCGCCGACTCGGCGACCTGGTCCAGCTCGGCCAGGCACAGGTCACGCGAGCGCAGGAACGCCTCGTGGACCTCCTTGACCAGGCCGGGATGGGCGGCGGCGAAGTCGCGGCGGACCGCCCAGACGGCGAAGACCATCGGCAGGCCGGTCCACTCCCGCCAGGCGAGCCCCAGGTCGGTCACGGTCAGCCCCTGCCGGGGGGCTTCGTACATCGCCCGCAGGGCCACGTCACCGATCAGCACCGCGGCGTCGGCCTCCAGCAGCATCTGGGTCAGGTCCGGCGGGCAGCGGAAGTACTCCGGGTCGACGCCGTACCGCTCGCGCAACAGCAGCCGGGCGAGCAGCACCCCGGTCCGCGAGGTGGACCCGAGCGCGATCCGCGCCCCGTCGAGGTCGGCCAGCGGGCGGGTGCTGACCAGGTTGACCGAGAGCACCGGGCCGTCACTGCCGACCGCCAGGTCCGGCAGGAGCAGCAGTTCGTCGGCGTGCCGCAGGTACTCGACCAGGGTGATCGGCCCGATGTCCAGGTCACCGGCGACCAGCGCGGCGCTGAGCCGGTCCGGCGAGTCCTTGTGCAGGTCGACGTCGAGCAGCGCACCCGAGCGCATCAGCCCCCAGTAGATGGGCAGGCAGTTGAGGAACTGGATGTGCCCGACCCGGGGGCGGGCGACGCGCTCGACCATGCCCCGACCGTATCCCCGCACCGCCCGATCGGCTCAGCGAGCCGCCCCGGAAGTGGCCAACCCCGCACCTGATGTAAGCAGGGGTCCCCTGTACGACACCAGGCGTTAGCAGGGGGCCCTTCCTTGCACGGCCCCGGCTCGGGGTGGTGGTAAATCGGTTGCTGGCCGCCCGGCGGGGAGTAGGCTGTTCGTTTCCGCCTGACGGCCGAGGTGAGTAGCACCGGAGCGGACGTCCCGCGCCGACCCGTGGTCGGACACGCGAGCGGCAGCCTTCCTCCCCGTCAAGGAGCACGTGGATGAGCCTGCACGCCCCACACACCCCGTACCCACCGCCGTCCGGCCTCGACGACGAGCTGACCGCCGAGCGGACGCACCTGACCCGGTCCCGCGCGGCACTGCACCGGATGCGTGAACGCGCCGAGGCCCTCTTCGCCACCGGCGACACGGTGGCCGGTGACTCGTACACCGCCGAACAGCTCGGGCGGCACCTCGCCCGGCGGGTGGCCGAACTCGCCGACGACCCGCGGACGCCGTTGTTCTTCGGCCGCCTCGACTTCGGCGACGCCGATGCCGAGCACGCCGGGCGGCGCTACCACGTCGGCCGCCGGCACGTCACCGACGAGCAGGGCGAACCGCTGGTGCTGGACTGGCGGGCCCCGGTGTCGCGGTCGTTCTACCGGGCCAGCGCGCGCGACCCGCAGGGGCTCGCGGTCCGCCGCCGGTTCGGTTTCGGCGACGGCGTACTGACCAGCTTCGAGGACGAGCACCTCGACCGGGGCGAGGAACTCGGCACCGCCAGCCGGATCCTGACCGCCGAGATCGAACGCCCCCGGATCGGGCCGATGCGCGACATCGTCGCCACCATCCAGCCGGAGCAGGACGAGCTGGTCCGCGCCGACCTGGCCGACTCGATCTGCGTACAGGGCGCGCCGGGCACCGGGAAGACGGCGGTGGGGTTGCACCGCGCCGCGTACCTGCTCTATCTGCACCGGGAGCGGCTGCGCCGGTCGAAGGTGCTGGTCGTCGGCCCGAACCGGGCGTTCCTCGGGTACATCGCGGCGGTGCTGCCCGCCCTCGGTGAGGTGGAGGTCGCGCAGGCCACCGTCGAGGACCTGGTCGACCGGGTGGCGGTGCGCGCGGTGGAAGCGCCGGAGGTGGCGAGGATCAAGCACGACGCCCGGATGGCCGAGGTGCTGCGCCGGGCCGTCGACGCGTACGTGGGCGAGCCGGCCGAGGCGATGACCGTCTCCGACGGCTCGTACCGCTGGCGGATCGGATTGGAGCCACTGCACCGGCTGGTCCACGAGACGCGCGCGGAGGGGCTGCCGTACGCCGTCGGCCGGGAACGGATCCGCGCCCGGGTCGTCGGGCTGCTGCAACGGCAGGCCGAGGCCCGGCGGGCGGAGTCGCCCAGCGACGCCTGGCTGCGCCGGACGGGCCGTTCGACGCCGGTCACCACCTTCCTGGACGCGGTCTGGCCCGCGCTCACCCCGGAAGGGCTGGTGCACGCCCTGCTCGGTGATCCCGCCCGGCTCGCGGCGGCAGCCGAGGGACTGCTCACCCCTGACGAGCAGGCCCTGCTCACCGCCGGGAAGCGGGCCCGTACGCCGAAGGCCACCCGGTGGACCGCCGCCGACGCCGTCCTGATCGACGAGGCGGCCGGGCTGATCGAGCGGCCGACCGGCTTCGGCCATGTCGTCATCGACGAAGCCCAGGACCTCTCCGCGATGCAGTGCCGGGTGATCGCCCGGCGCAGCGAGCACGGCTCGCTCACCCTCCTCGGCGACCTGGCGCAGGCGACCGCGCCGTGGGCCGCCACCGACTGGCGGGAGACCCTGCGCCACCTGGGCAAGCCGGACGCGGTCGTGGTGCCGTTGACGGTCGGTTTCCGGGTGCCTGCGGAGGTGCTCGCCTTCGCCAACCGGCTGCTGCCGGCGCTCGCCGTCGACGTACCTCCGGCCGAGTCGCTGCGCCACGACGGCATGCTCGCGGTGCGTACCGTGACCGAGCTGTCCGAGGCGACGGTGGCCGAGGTGCGCGCGGCGCTCGCGCACGAGGGGTCGATCGCGGTGATCGCCGCCGACGACGCGGTGGCCGGGCTACGCGCGGCGCTGGCCGCGGCGGGGATCGAGACGGCGACCGTCGACGAACCGACGGCGGGTACGCGGGTCTCCGTCATGCCCGCCACGACGATCAAGGGCCTGGAGTACGACCACGTGGTCGTCGCCGAACCGGCGGCCATCGTGGCGGCCGAACCGCGCGGCCTGCACCGCCTGTACGTGGTGCTCACCCGGGCGGTGTCCCGGCTCTCGGTGGTGCACGTCGCGCCGCTGCCCGCACCACTCGGCTGATTGCGCGGTGGCACCGACCCGATAGACCGTTGTACACGGAGCACCATGGAAGGAGCCCCCCGTGATTCTCGCCCGCGCCGATCAGGTCAGTCGCCGCTACGGCGACGTCCTCGCACTGGACCGGGTCGACCTGGAGGTCCGTGCGGGCGAACTGGTCGGCCTGCTCGGGCCGAACGGCGCCGGCAAGAGCACCCTGCTCAACCTGCTGGTGGGGCTGCGCCGGCCGACCTCGGGCCGGGTGGAGCTGTTCGGCGGCGACCCCCGGGACGCGGCGAACCGGCAACGGATCGGCGTGACGCCGCAGGAGACCGGGCTCCCCGCCACCCTGCGCGTCGGCGAGGTGGTCGACTTCGTCTCCGCCCACTACCCGGACCCGGTGCCCCGGGATGAACTGCTCGACCGGTTCGGCCTCACCGACCAGCTCAAGCGGCAGACCGGCGGGTTGTCCGGCGGACAGAAACGCCGGCTGGCCGTGGCGCTGGCGTTCGTCGGCCGCCCCCGGCTGGTGTTGCTCGACGAGCCGACCACCGGGCTCGACGTGGAGGCCCGGCACACCCTCTGGAACGCCATCCGGTCCTTCCACGCCGACGGCGGCACGGTGCTGTTGAGCAGCCACTACCTCGAAGAGGTGGAGACGCTGGCACGCCGGATCGTGGTGATCGGGCACGGCCGGGTACTCGCCGACGACAGCGTCGACGCGGTCCGGGCCGTGGTCGGCGTACGCCGGGTCAGTCTGACCACCGACGCGCTGCCGACGCTGCCCGGAGTGGTCCGCACCGAACACGTCGACGGCCGGACGCACCTGCTCACCGCCGACGCCGACCAGCTCGTCCGCGACCTGGTCACCAGCGGTGTCGACTTCCGCGATCTGGAGGTACGGCCCACCTCGCTGGAGGAGGCGTTCCTCGCCATCACCACCGCCGAGACCGAGCCGACCCCCGTCTGAGGAAGTGCCTGCCGTGCCACTCGCCCTGACCCACGCGCGTTACCAACTGCTGGAGACGGTCCGCATCCCGATCGCGCTCTTCGGCAGCGCTTTCTTCCCTGCCGTCGCGATGCTCTTCTTCGTGGTGCCGTGGGCCGGCGACGACCCGGTCGGCGCCACCTTCGCCACCGCCTCGATGGTCACCTTCTCGGTGATGAGCGCCAACATCTTCCAGTACGGCATGGGGGTCGCCGAGGACCGCCAACAGCCCTGGGACCCGTACACCCGGACCCTGCCCGTCGGGCCGGGACCACGCTTCGCCGGCCGGGTGCTGGCCGGTCTGCTGGTCACCTACCTGTCGCTGATCCCGCTGCTGGTCATCGCCGCGACGTTGACCGCAGCCGAGATCACCCCGATCCGGTTCCTGCTGGCGCTGGCCACCGTGGCGGTGGTCGCGGTGCCGTTCACCCTGCTGGGGCTCGCCATCGGGTACTCACTGCCGAGCAAGGCGGCGATCGTGGTGGCCCAGGTCGTCTTCTTCCCGATGGCCTTCGGCGGTGGGCTGCTCTCCGCCCCCGGTGACGCGCCCGGCTTCATCGAGGCGATCGCGCCGTTCCTGCCCACCCGGGGGGCGGTGGAGTTGATGTGGGCGGTCGTCGGCGACTTCCCGGTCAGCACGTTGTCGCTGGTCATGCTCGGGGTCTGGGTGGTGGCGCTGGCCGCGATCGGTGGGTGGGCGTACCGACGGGACGAGGGTCGCCGGTTCAGTTGACGATCCGGCCGTTTCGCTCGGGCGGCGGCCGGGCGGTGCCACGATGCCGGTGAGGGTGGTCGAGCCGCGAGCGCCCCGAGCCGAGAGGGGTGGCCCGTGGTCGGCGTCCCACCGGGTACCCCCTGCTGGGCCGATCTGGCCACCCCGGGGCTGGACGCGGCCCGACGGTTCTATCCCGAGTTGTTCGGCTGGACCGGTCGGGTCGACCCCGAACCGGAGGCGGGCGGCTACACGGTCTTCCTGCTCGGCGGGCGACCGGTGGCCGGCGTGGGGCCGCCGGCCGTACCCGACCAGGTGCCGATCTGGTCGACGTACGTCGCCACCGACGACGCCGACCTGGTCGTCGGCCGGGTGGAGCGGGCCGGTGGGCAGGTCGTGGTGCCGCCGTTCGAGGTGTTCGACCGGGGCCGGATGGCCGTGTTCAGCGATCCCGCCGGTGCCGCGTTCAGCGTCTGGCAGCCGATGAGCTTCGCCGGGGCCGACGTCTTCGACGTACCGGGCGCGATGTGCTGGACCGAACTGATCACCCCCGACCCGGACGGGGCACGGGTCTTCTACGAGTTGGTCTTCGGGTGGCAGCCCGAGGAGGAGCCGATGGGGCAGGTCGCCTACACCGGCTGGCGGCTGGGTGACCGCCTGGTGGCCGGGATGATGCCGCCGTTGGGCGCCGAGTTCCCGGCCGACTCACCGGCGTACTGGACGCTCTACTTCTCGGTCGCCGACGCCGACGCCACCGCCGCCCGCGCCGCCGAACTCGGCGGCACCATCCTCGTCCCGCCCCGGGACATCCCCGCCGGCCGCGTCACCGCCCTGCGCGACCCACACGGCGCCCTCTTCTCCCTCATCGCCCTGAAACCCTGACCGCCGCCCGGGTCCCGGGTCCCAGGTCCGTCGATCATGGACTTGTGGCTGTTCGTTCGGGTGGATTCACGGCCTTTGCACCCACCACAACTCCATGATCGACCGGCCGAGTGGGCCGAGTGCGAGGGAACGGGGGCGGGGCGGGGGCCGGGGACGGGAAGGTGGGGTC
>NZ_SISL01000361.1:0-5968 GCF_004307965.1 Verrucosispora sp. SN26_14.1
CCGGGGTGCTGGTCCTGGCCGGGTGGCCGGCCCGCCGTCGGCCTGCGGCGGACGGCGACATACCGGACGGCGTACCCGCCGAGACGTCTCCGTGGGCGATCGGAGCTGTGCTGCTGGCGCTGCTCGTCGTGCTGGGCGGGGTGCTGCCGGTGGCCATCGTGCTGGCCGCGATGGTGCTTCGCCAACTGGCCCCGCGCGCCCTGCCGGTGGTGGTGCTGGGCGGGTTGTCCGTCGCCACGGCGGTCGCGGTGACCGGCCGGTTGCAGGGGTACGGGCAGGACTGGGCGTACGGGACGTGGGTGCAGGCGGCGATGCTGGTCGCGATCGGTGCGGTGGTCGCCGCAGTGGTGCCGGTCCCCGGTGTACGCGCAGCGCCCCCCGTACCGGATGATGTGACGCCGGTCTCACCGGTGGAATCGCCCGGTGTGGCCGGCGCCGACAGCGAGGGCGAGGACGGGGCGGTGGCACGGTGACTGCGGTGGACGACCGTACGCGGCGGGCGGCACTGCGCCGTTTCGCGACCCTGCGGCGCTCGGTGACGCTGTTCCGGGCCTTCCTGGTCGAGCAGACCGATCCCGACCACTTCTACGGACTGCTCGCCGCCGACTCGGTCCGCCAGGTCTCCGGCTACACCGAGTTGGCCGGGCGGACGGTGCTCGACGTGGGAGGCGGACCGGGATACTTCGCGACGAGTTTCCGTGCCGCCGGAGCGTGGTACGTCGGGCTGGACCCGGACGTGGGTGACTTCTCGACCGGTGGCGAGACGGTGTCGGGGATGCTGCGGGGCAGCGGCACGGCGCTGCCGGTGCGGACCGGAAGTGTGGACGTGGCGTTCTCGTCCAACGTGGTGGAACACGTCGGGGATCCCGCGTCGATGCTCGACGAGATGGTGCGGGTGACCCGGCCGGGCGGGCTGCTCTTCGTGTCGTACACGCCCTGGTTGTCGCCGTGGGGCGGGCACGAGACCGCACCCTGGCACTGGCTCGGTGGGCACCGGGCGCGTCGCCGCTACGAGCGACGGCACGGGCGACCGCCGAAGAACCGCTTCCAGGAGACGCTGTTCCCGGTCTCCATCTCGGACACCCTGCGGTGGGCGCGAGGCAACGGCGACGTCGACGTGGTGGACGCGTTGCCCCGCTACCACCCCTGGTGGGCGCGGTGGGTGATCCGGGTGCCGGGCATTCGCGAGGTGGTGGCGTGGAACTTCGTCCTCGTCCTGCGGCGGTCCGCCGGCGAACGACCCGACGAGGTGGCGAAATCGGGGCTGACCGGGGGTCGCGTTGCTATGTGACTTGGTAGTAACCTCGCGGCCACACTAATCGATGCCGACGAAAATTCGCTCCTCGGGGAGGAAACATGAAGCACCGCGCCGTGGGTGCCGTGCTGTTCGGCGGCGGCGTACTGCTCCTGGCGCTCGCCGCCGGGCTGGTGTTCGTCGTCAAGCCAGCGATGACCAAGCTGCCCTACGACCTGGACTCCTCGACGTCCGTCGCCGAGGCCAGGAACGCCACCTTCCTGCAGATCACCAACGGCGCGGCGGCCATCCACCAGGCCGACCTCAAGTCCACCATCCTGGTCACCCCCGAGCGGGCCAAGACCGCGGCGCTCAGCGGCGACCTGGCCGGTGACGCGGTGGTCTGGCGGGTCGGCCAGACCGTCGACCGGACCGACACCAAGGAGCTGGTCAGCGCGTACGGTGCCGAGCTGGCCCTGGACCGGGTCTCCGGCGCCGCCGTCGAGTGGAGCGAGGGCTACCTCGACGACAGCGGCACCCAGGAGAAGGTCCCGTACGCCGGGCAGATCTACAAGTTCCCGTTCCACTCGGACCAGACCGACTACGAGGTCTTCGACCGGGATCTGCGGCAGACCCGGGTGGCCGCGTTCAAGGGCACCGAGGACGTCAACGGGCTTGAGGCGTACCGGTACGAGCAGGTCATCACCGACGAGAAGCTGCCGCTACCGGCGGACCGCGTCGGACTGCTGCTCGGTGCGCTCGCCCCCGGCGCGACCTCCGGCGACGTCGTCTACAGCAACACCCGGACGGTCTGGGTCGACCCGGTGACCGGCTCGTACCTGAAGGTGCGCGAGCAGCAGAAGAAGGTGCTGGTGCCGAACACGGGTGCCCAGGTGACGCTGCTCGACGCCGACTTCGCCTACAACGACGAGACCGTGGCGTCCTCGGTGGAGCGGGCCAAGGAGAGCCGGGGCCAGCTCACCCTCCTCGGCGTGTACGCGCCCCTCGGGCTCGCCGTACTCGGTCTGGCGATGATCCTCGTCGGACTGCTGGTCTCCCGCGACCGTGGCCGGGGCGTCGCGACCGGCCGGCATGCCGCGAACACGGCGCCGACCCGGGTCGACCAGCCGGCGGTCCGCGACGACCAGCGGCAGAGCGGGCCGTTGTCCGACGAGATCCCTCCGGCATCGACCAACTGGAAGTCCGACGAGCCCACCGTGCCGGGGCAACGCGCCCCGCGCAGCGACTCCGACCGGAGCTGATCCCGGTACGCCCGGGACGAGGGGTGACCCTCGTCCCGGGCCCGTTTCTCAGAGCCGGTCCAGCGCCCGACGCAGCGGGTCGAGCCCGAGAGCCCCCAGGTCGAGCGCCTGGCGGTGGAACTCCCGCAGGTCGAAGTCGGCCCCCTTGCGGACCTTGGCGTCCTCCCGGGCCTGGAGCCAGATCCGTTCGCCCACCTTGTACGAGGGGGCCTGCCCCGGCCAGCCCAGGTAGCGGTTGAGCTCGAAGCGCAGCATCTCGTCCGGCACCCGGCAGTGCGCCCGCAGGAACTCCCACCCCAGTTGCGGCGTCCAGCGCTCGCCGGGATGGAAGTCGAACGGGTTGTCCGCCGGGATCTCCAGTTCGAGGTGCATGCCGATGTCGACGATCACCCGGGCGGCCCGGAACGCCTGGCCGTCCAGCATGCCGAGCTTGTCGCCCGGATCCGCCAGGTAGCCCAGCTCGTCCATCAGGTTCTCGGCGTACAGGGCCCAGCCCTCGCCGTGGCCGGAGACCCAGCAGAGCAGCCGCTGCCAGCGGTTGAGCAGCTCCGCCCGGACGGCGGTCTGCCCCACCTGGAGGTGATGGCCGGGCACCCCCTCGTGGTAGACCGTGGTCACCTCGCGCCAGGTGGAGAACTCGGTCAGGTCCTGCGGCACCGACCACCACATCCGGCCCGGCCGGCTGAAGTCCTCACTCGGACCGGTGTAGTAGATCGCGCCGTCACTGGTCGGCGCGATCATGCACTCGATCCGCCGGACCTGCTCCGGGATGTCGAAGTGGGTGCCGTTCAGGTCGCTGATCGCCTGCTCGGCCAGCCCCTGCATCCAGTCGCGGAACGCCTCCTTGCCCCGGATCGTGCGGACCGGGTCGGCGTCCAGCGCGGCCACCGCCTCCTCGATCGTGGCGCCCGGCCCGGCGATCTGCGCCGACACCGTCCGCATCTCGGCCTCCAGGCGGGCCAGTTCCGCGAACCCCCAGGCGTACGTCTCGTCCAGGTCGACCCGGGCGCCGAGGAAGTACTGCGAGGCCAACTCGTAGCGGTCCCGCCCGGCGGCCTGCTTCTCCCGACCGTGCGGGGCCAGTTCGGCGCGCAGGAACTGCCCGAACTCGGCGGTCGCGGCGGTGGCCGCCGCTGCGCCCCGGCGCAGTTCCGCGTCGAGGGCACCGCTCGCACCCAGTCGCTCGACGAGTCCGTGGAAGACGTTGTCGCCCTCCGGGTCGACCCAGGTGTCACACTGCTTGGCCACCTCGAGCAACTGCACCCGGGCGCTGACGTGTCCGGCGGCAGCCGCCTCGCGCAGCGTGGTCTTGTAGGACTCCAACGCACCGGCGAAGAGGTTCAGCCGGGCGGCGATGTCGGCCTGCGCCTGCTCGCCCTCGTGCGGCATCAGGTCGAAGACCATCCGGATCTCGTGCAGCCCGGAGGTGATGACGCTGACCTCGCTGCTCGTCTCGCCGCTGTCGTACCGTGCGAGGTCGAGACCGAGCCTCTCCTGCATCGCCTCCTGGGCGGTGCGTTCGGCCTCCGACGCCGGTTCGACGGTGTCGAGTTCGGCCAGGGTGCGCCGGCTCAGGTCGGCGCGGGCGGCGTACCCGTCGGGTGACAGGTCGTCGAGCTTGTCGTCGTGCCCGGAGATGCCGACCATGGTCGCGCCGGCCGGACTCAGCGCCGCCCAGTCGGCGACGTACCGGTTCGCGAGGTCATCGATTCGTCCCACGCAGCGAACCCTACGTGACCCGCCCGGCGGGGCAGCGGAGCAGCACGGCCGGTCCGGTTGCGGCCTCGGACGGGAACGGTCAGCCGTGGGTCCAGGCGACCAGGTCCTCCGCCGACCAGCTGTTGACGACCCGGTCGGCGGGTACGCCGCAGCGGGCCGCCCGCTCGCACCCGAACCGCTGCCAGTCGAGCTGCCCCGGTGCGTGCGCGTCGGTGTTGATCGCGAACAGACACCCGGCCTCCAGGGCCCGCCGGATCAACCGCTTCGGCGGGTCCTGCCGTTCCGGCCGAGAGTTGATCTCCACTGCGGTGCCGTGCTCCACGCAGGCAGCGAAGACGGTCTCGGCGTCGAAGTCGCTCTCCGCCCGGGTCCGGGCCCGATGCCCCCGGTCACCGGGTCCGGTCACCCCGGCCGGACGCGACGACACCATGCGCCCGGTGCAGTGACCGAGGATGTCCAGGTGCGGGTTGGCGACGGCGCTCACCATCCGTCGGGTCATCTTCGCCCGGTCGTCGCCGAGGCCGCTGTGCACCGAGCCGACCACCACGTCCAGCCGGGCCAGCAACTCCTCGTCCTGGTCGAGCGAACCGTCGGCGAGGATGTCGACCTCGATGCCGGTGAGGATCCGGAAGCCCTCCGGCAGCGCCTCGTTGAGCTGGGCCACGTGGTCGAGCTGGCGGCGCAGCCGATCCGCGGTCAGCCCCCGGGCCACCTTCAACCGGGGCGAGTGGTCGGTCAGTACCAGATACTCGTGGCCCAGCTCGACCGCGGCCAGCGCCATCTCCTCGATCGGCGAACCACCGTCGGACCAGTCCGAATGGGTGTGGCAGTCACCGCGCAGCGCGTCACGCAACGCGGCCGCCTCGGCGTCCAGGTCGGTGCCCTCGGTGGCGACCAGCCGACGCAGATAGACCGGTTCCTCTCCGGCCAGCGACTCGGTGACGCACCGGGCGGTCACGTCACCGACCCCGGCCAGCTCGGTGAGCGTGCCGCTGCGGGCCCGCTCGGCCACCTCGGCGGCGGGTAGCGCGGCCAGCGCGTTCGCCGCCGACCTGAAGGCCCGCACCCGGTAGGTGGCCTCGTTGGCACGCTCCAGCAGGAACGCGATCCGGCGCAGGTCAGTAACAGCGTCACGCATGTGGTGAAACTACGCGTCCGCGCCGCCGGTCGGGGTACGACCGGCGGCGCGGAGTGCGGGATGTCAGAGGTCAGGAGTACGGCAGGCGTACCACCGACCGGTTACCGACGCCCAGCGTGCTGGAGTTGTTGCCGATCGCGGACCAGACCTCCACGCGGACCGTGCCGCCGCGCAGGTTGCCGAGGCTGCCGGTGCTGGAGTGGAGCCCGGCCGCCTGGGTGTAGGTCTCCCAGCCTGGCACCGGGTCGGTGGCGAAGTACCGGTAGGTCTCCACCCGTTCCCAGCTTCCGTTGCCGGTCAGGTCGTACGAGACGCGTACCTGCACCCCGTTGCCGACCGCGTTGCCCGCGTCGAGGAGCAGGTCGAAGGCGGTCTGTCCGCCGGTGTGGTCGAGGGTGAGCCCGGTGGCGGTGAACACCGACGGGTTGGTCGGCGTGCCGTCCCGGTTGGTGCCACCGGCGCTGGCCACGGTCGTGGTCCCGGCGGTGCCGGCCGTACCCAGTCCACCGCCGGCGAGCAGGTAGCGGGTCGGCTGACCCGAGCCCGGCGGGTTCGTCGGCGTCGGCGTCGGGGTGGGCGTGGGGGTGGGCGTCGGAGTCGGCGTCGGGGTCGGGG
>NZ_SISL01000362.1:0-5960 GCF_004307965.1 Verrucosispora sp. SN26_14.1
CCGCCCGCCGGACCGCCTCGCCGCCCGGCCACCCCGCCTCCTGGAGCACCTGTGACCTCCGTCTTCCAGCACGCCCTCGGCGACGACTTCGACCGTCTGCACCCGCACCTGCGCCGCCGCTTCGCGGTCGACGGCGAACCCGACCTCGGCTGCGTCGGCACCGGGACGATGGACCGGGTCTGGCACGGCGGCGCCTTCACGTGGCCGTTCCTGCGCCTCGGCAGCCTGCGCCACATCCTCTTCCCGGAGACCGGCCGGCAGATCCCCTTCACCATCGAGAACTACGCCTACACCGACACGTACGGCCGCCCCACCCTGACCTTCGTCCGCACCTTCCAGGTCACCCCACACCGGCGGCGACGCTTCGACGCCACGATGGTCTGGAGCGCCCGTCGCGGGGTCCTGGTCGACTATCTCGGTACGCACCAACACCTCGCCGTCGACCTGCACCTCTCCGTCGACGCCGCCGGTGGGCTGACCATCCGCAGTGGCGTCCAGCGGTTCCCGAACGGGCTGCCCTGCCCCGCCGCGCTGACCGGCGAGGCACGCGTACGCGAGTGGTACGACGACCGGGCCGACCGGTTCCGCATCGAGGTCAGGGTCACCAACCGTCGGTTCGGTCCGCTCTTCGGCTACGAGGGCGGCTTCACCGTCGACTACGTCCCGTCGCACCGGACACCGGTGCCCGCCGCCGTACGCCCGCTGCGCGAGAATCCCCGGGAGTAGACGAGAGGACACCATGGCCACCCGGGACAAACTGATCGACGGTGCCATCGCCGCGATCCGTGCGCACGGCATCGCCGGTGTGTCGGCGCGGACGATCGCGGCCACGGCCGGCGTCAACCAGGCGCTGGTCTTCTATCACTTCGGCAGCGTCGACGAACTGCTGGCCGAGGCGTGCCGGAGTGTCACCAGCACCCGGGTGGCCGCGTACCGGGCCCGTTTCGCCGAGGTGTCGTCCCTGCGCGAACTGCTCGACGTCGGGCGTACCCTGCACCACCAGGAACAGGCCGAGGGCAACCTCGCGGTGCTGGCCCAGCTGCTGGCCGGCGCACAGAACGACCCCACGCTCGCCGAGTCCACCGCAGCGGCCCTGCGGATCTGGACGGTCGAGATCGAGTCGGTGCTGCGGCGACTGCTCGACGGCTCACCGATCGCCCCGGTCGTCGACCCCACCGGACTGGCCCGTGCCGTCAGCGCCGCCTTCATCGGCCTGGAACTCTACGACGGCGTCGACCCGGACGGCGCGCGCTCCGCGTTCGACGCCCTGGAACGACTCGCCGTCCTGGTCGAGGTGATCGACGACCTCGGCCCCATCGCCCGCCGCGCCGCCCGCGCCAAACTCCGCCACCTCACCTGAGCGTCCCGCCGCCCGTCGGCCCACCACCCCCGCCCGCCCGCTCCGCCCGCCTGCCCGCTCCGTTCGCCCGTCGATCATGGAGTTGTGGTCGGAACAAAACGGAAATACATCCGCAATTCCAGTGCCACAACTCCATGATCGACGCGATCGGACGGCGGACGGGGTCAGGGTGTGAGGCGGTGGAGGTCGCGGGGGAAGGCGGTGACCTCGCGGACGTTGGCGGCTCCGGTCAGCCGGGCGACGAAGCGTTCCAGACCGATGGCGAACCCGCCGTGCGGCGGCATGCCGTGCCGGAAGGCGTCGACGTATCCGGCGTACGGCTCGACCGGTTCGCCCCGGGCCGCGAGGGCGGACAGGTAGTCGGCGTGCCGGTGCAGCCGCTGCCCTCCGGTCACCAGTTCCAGGCCACGGAAGAGCAGGTCGAAGCCGTTCGAGTAGTCCGGCCGGTCCGGGTCGGGGTGGGTGTAGAAGGGCCGCTTCGCCATCGGGTACCCGGTGACGAAGACGAAGTCGGAGCCGTGTTCCCGCTGCGCCCACTCGCCCAGCGCCCGTTCGTGGGCGGGCGCCAGGTCCGGTTCGTCGGCGGGTGCCCCGGCGATCCGCAGGGCCTCGGTGAAGTGCACGTCCGGGATCTGCGCCGGTACGGCGGGCACCTGCACGCCGAGGGTGGCCAACGCGGCGCCGGCCCGGTCGTCGACCGTCTCCATCATGCCGGCCAGGGTGTCCCGCAGGACCTCCATCACGTCCCGGTGGTCGGTGACGAAGCCCAGCTCGGCGTCGAGGGAGGTGTACTGCGCCAGGTGCCGTACGGTGTCGTGCGGCTCGGCGCGGAACACCGGCCCGACCTCGTAGACCCGCTCGAAGACACCGACCATGAGCTGCTTGTAGAACTGCGGTGACTGGGCCAGGTACGCCGGACGGCCGAACCAGTCGAGCGCGAAGACGTTCGCCCCGCTCTCGGTGGACGAGCCGACGACCTTCGGGGTGTGGATCTCGACGAACCGTCGGGCGTCCAGCGTGGCCCGGAAGCCGGCCACCGCCGCCGCCGAGATGCGCAGTGCCGCCGAGCGGCTCGGGTGGCGCAGCGCGACGGGTGCGTGGTCGAGCTGGGTGGGCAGGCTGGCGGTGAGCGTCGGCCGGTACAGGTCGAAGGGCGGCGGTACGGCGGGCGGCCCGAGCGGGCGTACCACCGGGCCGGTCAGCTCGACCCCGGCGGGCGCGGTGGCGTTGGCGACCACCGTGCCGTCGACCTCGACGACGCTCTCCTCGGGCAGCGCCTCGATCTCGGCGCGGACCGCCGGGTCGGTGACCACCACCTGGGTGAGGCCGGCGGCGTCCCGGACGATCAGGAAGGCCACCGACTTGAGCAGTCGGCGGCGGTGGACCCAGCCGGCGATCCGGACGGTACGGCCGGTGTGCGGGGTGAGTCGGTCGGACAGGATGCGTTGCACGGTTACCTCCTCGTCGATCGCAACGCGATCCCCGGGAGGTGTGGGCGAGCGGGAACCTCGCGGTGCCACCACACCTTCGCCCCCGTCGGGACGGGGGCCTCATTCGTCGCCTTTTCACCGGGGCCAGCCGGGCGGGCTCTACTGGGCGCGGATGTTAGGCGGGGTCCCCTGCTCTACCGCAGGCGTTAGCAGGGGGCCCTTCCTTACACATCACACGCCGTTCTTCCCGCAGCTCGGGAGGGTCTTCACGGCCCGACGCCAGACCGCCTCACAGCAACCGGCGGCTCTCTTCAACTGGCGGATCGGGGCGCTACTCGGCTCCGTCGTCGCTCTCGAACGACCACGCTAGCACCCGATCGGGCCGTCCTGTGACGCGTGATTCCCGCCTTCGGTGTCCGGCGTCACAGGATTTCCGAGGTGACGGCCGTCGCCCCTGTTCATCGACGGCCACCATCCGGCGTAGGCTCGTTTTGTGACGATCGAGCACTCCGCGCCAACGACCGGCCAGGCCGCGCGTACCGCGACGCCCGCTCCCGAGGGGCGGCGACTGCTGCGGATCGAGGCACGCAACGCCGAGACGCCGATCGAGCGCAAACCACCGTGGATCAAGGTCAAGGCCAAGATGGGCCCGGAGTACACCCAGTTGCGCGGGCTGGTCTCGCGCGAGGGGCTGCACACCGTGTGCCAGGAGGCCGGCTGTCCCAACATCTACGAGTGCTGGGAGGACCGGGAGGCCACCTTCCTCATCGGCGGCGACCAGTGCACCCGCCGCTGCGACTTCTGCCAGATCGACACGGGCAAGCCGGCCGAGTTCGACGCCGACGAGCCGCGCCGGGTCGCCGAGTCGGTGGTCTCGATGGGCCTGCGGTACGCCACCATCACCGGCGTCGCCCGTGACGACCTGCCCGACGGCGGCGCCTGGCTGTACGCGGAGACCGTCCGGCAGATCCACGCCCTGCAACCGGGCTGCGGCGTCGAGCTGCTGATCCCCGACTTCAACGCCGTCCCCGAGCAGCTCGCCGAGGTGTTCGGCGCCCGGCCCGAGGTGCTGGCGCACAACGTCGAGACGGTGCCGCGCATCTTCAAGCGGATCCGGCCGGCGTTCCGCTACGAGCGCTCGCTGGACGTCATCAGCCAGGCCCGCGCGGCCGGGCTGGTCACCAAGAGCAACCTGATCCTGGGGATGGGCGAGGAGCGCGCCGAGGTCTCCCAGGCGCTGCGCGACCTGCACTCCGCCGGTTGTGAGCTGATCACCATCACGCAGTACCTGCGTCCCTCCCCCCGGCACCACCCGGTGGAGCGCTGGGTCAAGCCGGAGGAGTTCGTCGAGCTGCGCGAGGAGGCCGAGGAGATCGGCTTCGCCGGGGTGATGAGCGGGCCGCTGGTGCGCTCCTCCTACCGCGCCGGCCGCCTCTACCAGCAGGCCCTGGCCGCCCGCGAGAGCGTCGCCGTCGCCGGCTGAGCCGACCGGCGTCGACAGGGTTCGGCCGGCTGCGTCGGCGACCGACCGCACGAACCCCGGTCCGGGACGGGCCGGCGAGCGGCGCCCGACGGGCAGGGACCGGCCGGGGATCAACCGCGCGGCGAGCGACCACTAGACTCGGGCGCATGGCAAAGCCCCAGGAGAAGGTCTCGTTCGGCCAGCGGCTGAAGCAGATCGGGTTGGTGTTCCGATTCACCGCCAAGCAGGACAAGTGGTTCGCGCCACTGGCGGCCGGCGCGGTGCTGATTCCGCTCGCGCTGACCGTGGTCGCGGTCATGATCTGGGGCTGGCTGTGGTTGCCGTTGGGCATCCTGTTCGCCCTGCTCGCCCTGCTGATCGTGCTCAACCTGCGGTCGAACCGGGCGATGATGAACGCGGCCGAGGGGCAGCCGGGCGCCGCCGCGCAGATCATGGAGAACATGCGGGGCGACTGGCGGGTCTCCCCGGCGGTCAGCTCGACCACCCAGATGGACATGGTCCACCTGGTCATCGGCAAGCCGGGCGTGATCCTGCTGGCGGAGGGCAACCCCCAGCGGGTACGCGGGCTGCTCGGCCAGGAGAAGCGCCGGCTCGCCAAGGTGATCGGCAATGCACCGCTCTACGACTACGTCATCGGCCAGGACGAGGGCGAGCTGCCGATCCGCAAGCTGCGGATGACGCTGATGCGGCTGCCGCGCAACCTCAGCGGCAAGGACGTCAACTCGCTGGACAAGCGACTCAAGGCGCTCACCGCCCGGCCGCAGATGCCCAAGGGCGCCATCCCGAAGAACCTCCGCCCGCCGCGCGGTGCCTTCCGGCAGAGCCGGGGCCGCTGAGGTCGGGTCGGGCGGTCAGCGCCCGGCGCGTGCGGCCGGGACGACGACCGCGCCGCTGAGGCGGTCGTGCAGGCCCCGCCGGTGCTGGTCCATCAGCAGTGCGGGGACGACCAACGCCAGCAGGACGCCGCGCAGCAGGGCCCGGACCAGTCCGATCCGTCCGCCGTCGGCCCAGGCCACGCAGCGGATCCTGGTGACGTACATGCCGGGGGTCTGCGCGAACAGGCCGAGGAAGAAGCCGTACATCACGATCAACACGACGACCGGCGCCCACGGATCTCCGGTGGGGCTGGCGAACAGGCCCGACGCGAGCAGGCAGAGCACCCAGTCGATGACCAGTGCCCCGAAGCGGCGGCCCAGGTCGGCCGGGGCGAAGGTGGGGTCGGTGGCGGGCGGCGGCGCGTGGTGGGGCTCGGTCGTCACAGCGGACAAGACTAGCCAGCACACGGGCACGGGCCCGGCGCAGGTCCGGCACGTGATACCGAAAAGGGTCAATAGCAGCAATTTTCACTACACTGGCACAGCCGGACCAGTCCGTCGCGTATCGGGTCCGTCCCACCAGGGAACATGACACAACGCGAGGGACGTAACACGGCAGAAACACTGGAGACATGGCCGGGCAACCGCACGGCCATAGCGTCGCCAGGAGCCTAGCTACCCCGTGGACGTTGCCAGGAGGACGAGTGTTCGCCAATCCCGAGGAACTCCTGCGTTACCTCAAGAACGAGGACGTGAAGTTCGTCGACGTACGTTTCTGTGACCTGCCGGGTGTGATGCAGCATTTCAATCTGCCGGTGGAGTCTGTCGACGACAACTTCTTCACTGATGGTCTCGCGTTCGACGGGTCGTCG
>NZ_SISL01000363.1:0-5960 GCF_004307965.1 Verrucosispora sp. SN26_14.1
CCCTCCGGCGACTCGGCGCCGGTGCCGGAGATCCCGGCCGGTCCGGAGCCGGCGGCACCGCCGCCACCGAAGAAGATGCCGGCCCAGCCGGACTTGAACACTCCGGCGGTCGGTTCCCCTCCGGTGCTCTCCGGCAGGAAGGAGCGGGACAGGTCGTTCCAGGTGATCATCGGGACGATCGCGTCCACCCGCTGGTCCTGGGCGGCGAGCAACAACGCCAGCGCGCCGCCGTAGGAGCCGCCGACCACGCCGACCCGGGGGTCGCCGGTCGCGTCGGTCCGGATCTCCGGGCGGTCGGCCAGCCAGTCCAGCAGTCGTTGCGCGTCGCGTACCTCGTGGTCGGGGCTGTCCAGGTGGATCTGGCCACCACTGCGGCCGAAGCCCCGGGCGGTCCAGGTCAACACCGCGTAGCCCCGGTCGGCGAGGTCCTCGGCGTCGGTGCGGACCGAGTTCTTGGTGCCGCCGAACCCGTGCGCGAGCAGCACCGCGGGCACCTTCTGGTCGGCGGCGGCCTCGCGCGGCAGGTACAGCGTGGTGTCCAGGTCGACGGGCTCGTCGCCGTTCGGCCCGGACCGGACGGTGAGCATCGCGGACTCGGTCCGGAAGCTCGGCCGCTCCGGCCACACCGCCCAGACGACGACCGCCGCGAGCAGGGCGACGGCCACTGACGCGGCGACGGCCCGGCGGCTGGTGGGCAGGGCACGGCGGATCCGCGCGGCCGAGAACGGCGATCTCATGCGGCACACGGTACGGCGCGCAACCTGAGTGGTAGCTGAGATCCGCCGTACGTCCGTCCTACTCGGCCGATCGTCATCCGCAAGAGGTCGACCGCACATCCTCCGCAGGCGAACCTTTGGGATGAGTTCGCATCATGGAAATTAATGCCTTTCACTGGAAAATACGCGTAACCACGACGTACCTCCACGGAAAGAGCCACCCACCGTAGTCAATCAGTTAATCCTCCGTCACATCGCTCGAAGTGACGCAAACCTGACCCGGAGAGACCGATACAGACAGTCCCGGTTCGATTAGTTTTCCGGTCCGGCGCACGGGACCGGCTCCTTGACGCCATCCCCCGATCGTTGCGCCACCCGGAGGAGTAACCATGACCGTTCCCGCTTCGCGGGTCCGTCGCCGGCCCCCGACGCCGGGCCGCTTGTTGCCGCTGCTACTCGCCACCGCGCTGCTGCTGCCGGTGGCGTTCCTCGTCGTGCGGGCCCACCAGTACATCGACGCCGACCGGGAGGCCCTCAAGCAGGAGCGGTTGGGCGTGGAGTACCTGCGCGCCCTCGGACCGGTGACCGAGGCGCTGGTGGACGCGCAGAGCGCCGCCGTGGCCGACCGCCAACCGCCCCGGGAGAACCTCCAGAAGGCCGTCGAGCGGGCCGCCGCCGTCGACGCCCGCATCGGTGCCGAGCTGAGCACCAGCGAACGGTGGGCCGGGATCCGGGCCAAGCTGGAGGCGCTGCCCGAGCGGTCGCTCGACCCGGAGGCGGCCTTTGGCGCGTACCGGGAGGTCACGGATCTGCTGCTGGCCCTGCACGGCAAGGTGCGCGAGACCTCCGGCCTGATCCGGGACTCCGGCGCCGCCTCGTACTTCCTCCAGGACGGCGTCGGCGAGGAGATGCCGGAGGCGACGGTGGCCGGCGGGCGGCTCGTCGACATGGCCGTCCTGGCCGCGCAGCGGCCCGTCGCCGACCGGGTACGCACCCTGAGCGAGCTGGCGACCCTGCGGCTCGCCGCGCTGCAACCCGCCAACGACCTGGTGAACAACCTGCGCGCGGTGGTGGACAGCTCGGCCAGCGCCGACCTGGGCGCGAGCGTGCTCACGCCGTTCGACGCCTATCAGCGGGCGACCGAGGCGATGGCGGTCCACTCCCAGCCGGACAACCGGACCGGCACGATCAACCTGGTCCGGCTGACCAGTGCGCGGGACGACGCCCAGCGGGCCGCCACGCAGCTCCAGCCGATCCTGCTCGACGAGATCGACCGGCTGCTGGTGGAACGGATCGACCAGCTCGACCGGGACGACCTGCTGACCATGGTCGCGGGCGGCGTGGCCGGTCTGCTGCTGATCGCCCTGGCGGTGACCGGATGGCTGTCCCGTTCGAGGGACACCACCGGTCGACCGCAGGCCACCGACGCCGCAGCCGGGGACCCGGAGCAGCCCGTCGACGACCGGTGGGAGCCCGCTCGTCCGCCGGGCGACCGCGCGCTCCAGCCGGTCGGACACGGCCACGACCCGGATCGGTGGAGGCCCTTCGATGCTGCTCGATAGGCTCCGGATCCGGGGCAAACTCGCCCTGTTGGTGCTCATCCCCCTGCTCTGCATGCTCGGGCTGACGTTTCCGGTGGTGTGGGAACGCGCCGGGGTCGCCCAGCGGGCCGGCGACATCGAGAGCACCGTCAAGGTCGCCAGCCGGATCGGCACCCTGCTCCAGCACCTCCAGCGGGAGCGGATGCTCGCCATCGGTCTGCTGCTGCGGCAGGTCGAGCGCACCGATCTGGTGCAGGAGATCGCGGAGGTGGACGACCTGATCGTCGACCTGCGCACCGAGTTGGCCGACGACCTGTCCCCCGACGTGTCGACCGCGCTCGACGGGGTCCGGCAACTCGCCCCGGTACGCACCGCCACGCTGGCCGGACAGGCCAGCCCGGACCAGGTCATCGGCGCGTACGGGCCGGTCCACCTCAAGCTGATCGACTCGTTGCGGCTGCCGTACGACGTGGACACCCGCACCTCGGCCGGACGGCAGGTGCTGGCGCTGGACGGGATCCTGCGCAAGAGCGAGGGGCTCGGCAGTGGCGCCGCCCTGCTGGTGCTGGTCGCGGCCAAGCCCAGCCCGCAGCTCGCCACCGTCTTCGTGGCCAACATGGCCACCCTCCAGTCGGAGACCAACCAGTTGCTCGGCCTGATCACGCCCGAGCAACTGGCGCTGATGGACGTCGAGCAGGCCGCCCTGGACGCCCGGACCGGGCCGGGCTTCCTGGACCAGAGCTCGCTGGACCCGGTGGGCGCGGTGTCGCAGACGCCCGTCGAGGTCCTCTACCCGACCATCTCCTCCCTGATCACGCTGGGTCAGTTCGTGGAGAAGAAGCTGGTCGCCGACGTGACCGCCGAGGTGCGGGCGGACCGGCAGACCGCGATCGCCGAGGCGTACTGGGTGGCCGCCCTGGTGCTGCTGATCCTGGTCGTGGTGGTGCTGCTCGCCCTCGCCATCGGCCGGACCGTCGCCCGGCCGCTGACCCGGCTCACCCGCTCCGCCGACCGGGTCGCCCGGGTCGCCGAGTCCGAACTGGTGCGGGTCGCCGACGACGAGACCGACGCCGCCCAGCCGATCCGGCTCGACCGGGTCGACGTCCGTGCCCGGGACGAGATCGGTGACCTGGCCCGCGCCTTCGAGCGGGTGCAGAGCACCGCCGCCCTGCTGGTGGAACGCCAGGTGGCCAGCCGGCGCAACGTGGCCCAGATGTTCGGGCACGTCGGCCGACGTACGCAGAACCTGGTCGGTCGGCAGATCGCGCTGATCGACCGGCTGGAGCAGCAGGAGGCCGACCAGGGGCGGCTGGAGAGCCTGTACCGCCTCGACCACATCTCCAGCCGGCTGCGGCGTAACGCGGGGAACCTGGTGGTGCTCTCCGGCGCCACGGGCGACGTCACCCACGTCGCGCCGGTCCCGCTGGCCGACGCGGTCCGCCTCGCGCTCGGTGAGATCGAGGACTACACCCGGGTCGACGTCGCGGTCCCGGCCGAGGTGTCGGCGGCCCCGGCGATCATCGGTGACCTGGTGCTGGCGCTGGCCGAGCTGATGGAGAACGCCACCGTCTTCTCCCCGCCGCACACCCGTGTGGTGGTCGGCGGTGAGATCACCGACGACGGCGCCCGGCTGACCGTGGTCGACCACGGGATCGGCATGACCGAGGCGCGGCTGGCCGCCGAGAACGTCCGGCTCACCCGCCGGGAACGGCTCGACCTCGCCCCGACCGAGGTGCTCGGACTCTTCGTGGTGGGTCGACTGGCGCGCCGGCACGGCTGGGGCGTCGGCCTGTCCGCGACGCCGGGCGGTGGCGTCACCGCCACCCTGCTGATCCCCCGGTCGTCGCTGGTCTTCGGCACCGGCGGGGCGACACCCACCGCCCGGGCCAGCGTGCCCGTCGCGCTGCCGACCCGGCACCAGCCCGAGCCCGGCATCCCGATGTCGCCGCCGGTGCCGACGCTGGACGGCCCGGCCCAGGCCGAGCCGGTCCACGTCGGCGTGGGCGGTCCGACCCACCTGCCGGCCGAGGCCGCCGCATTGCCCGGCTTCGACCAGAAGCTGCTCAGCCGGGCCACCGAGAGCATGGAGGTGGGTGCGTCCTGGGACGCCTTCGCCACCGCTCCGGGCGCCGTCGAACCGGACGGCACCGTCACGCCGGACCGACCGGCCGACGGCGACCCCGCCGTACCGACCGGGAGAGGGCCGGCACCGGCGGAGACCCCGCTACCCGCCCCGACCGGTCCGGTGCCCGGCATCCGGCAGCGGGTGCCCGGCGCCAGCCTGTCCAGGAGCGCACCCCGGGTGGGTCCGGTGGACGCCACCCGCGCCGACCCGGTCGCCGCCCGCGCCCTCGTCGAGCAGTTCGAGTCGGGCGTACGGCGGGCCGAGCAGAGCCGGGCGGCGGCACTTCCGCAGCCGGTCGAGCCCGCGCCCTCCGGCGCACCCACCCAACTGAGTCGGCGGGTGCCGGGCGCGAACCTGATCGCCACCACGCCCCGCCAGACGATGGCGCAGAACCCCGGCGACCCGGCCGAGGTCCGCGATCTCCTCAACGCGTTCGAGACCGGCGTCGCCCGGGCTCTGCGCGATGTCCGTCCCGACCACAGCGACGAAGAAGGAACGCCACTTTGACCAGCCCGCACGTACACGAGAACCTCGACCACCAGAGCCACCCGGCCGGGGACCTGAGCCCCGAGGCCCGCACGTTCAACTGGCTCCTGGACACCTTCACCTCGAGCACGGCAGGGGTGCTGGAGGCGATCGCCGTCTCGTCGGACGGGTTGCTGATGGCCATGTCCGCGATCAAGGACCGGTCCAACGCGGAGCGGCTCGCCGCAGTGGTCTCCGGCATGACCAGCCTGGCCGGCGGCGCCGCCAGCTGGTACGCGTTGGGCGGGCTGAACCGGGTCGTGGTGGACATGGCCGAGGGCTACCTGCTCATCAGCGCGATCAGCAGCGGCTCGGTGCTCGGTGTGGTCGCCGACCGGTCGGCCAACCTCGGCACCGTCGCGTACGAGATGACCCTCTTCGCCGGTCGGGCCGGAAGCGCGCTCACCCCGCGCCTGATCGCCGAACTCAAGAACTCCGTTCAGCAATGAACCCCGACGCCGCCGGTGCGGAACAGGAGCCGGTGTTCCGGATCCGGCCCTACCTGCGTGAGCCCTCCTCGGTCGGCGACGCCGCCCCGGTGGACGCACCGGCGGCGGTCGGATCGGCGGCGGCGTCGGTCGTCGGATCGGAACCCGAGGCGGCCGGTCCGACCGGACTCCGCCCGTTCGTGCTCACGGCCGGGCGGGTGGCCGGCGCCGACCCGTCGATCGGCCTGGAGACCCAGGTGACCGCCCGGCCCGGCCCCGAGCCGTGGACCAGTGTGACCGCGCGGCTGACCCCGGAACTCCAGGCGATCGTGGCACTCTGCGGCGACCCGATCTCGGTCGCCGAGATCTCCGCCAAGACCCGGTTGCACTTCGGTGTGACCCGGGTCCTGGTGGGCGACCTGCGGGCCGCCGGCCACCTGGATGTACACGTCAACGACGCCGACGACGCCCTCGACCCCGACGTCATCCTGCGAGTGATTGATGGACTTCGTGCAATCTCCTGACTGGCCGGTCGCCCCGCAGGGCGCGCTCGCCGCCAACAGCGCCACGGCCCGCTACGGCGGCTCCGCGCCGGTCCCCCCGTCGGTGGGACGGGCCACCCCGC
>NZ_SISL01000364.1:0-5956 GCF_004307965.1 Verrucosispora sp. SN26_14.1
GGCCTGCGGAGCCGGCCGGCGGTCAGCGGGCCGGGTCGGTGGCGTCGAGGCGGGCCAGCGCGTCGGCACGGGTCTCGACGAGCGGGAACACCTCGTCCAGGCGGGTGACCCGCAGTACCTGACGGATCAGCGGCGATCTCGCCGCGACACAGAGGGTCGCGCCACGCTCGGCGACGCGGTGGTGGGCCCGGACGAGCAGGCCCAGCGCGGTCGAGTCGATCAGGTCGGTGCGGCCGAGGTCGACCACCACGTGGCCGCCCATGTCGGTCGCGTGCCGCAACGCCAACTCCAGGGCGTCGCCGGTGTCGAGGTCGACGTCACCGGCGATGGTCACCACGGTCACGCCGTCGAGGTGCTCGATGCCGGTGACGCCTCCCGGTACGCCGTCGGGGGCCGGGCCGAGTCGGGTGCAGTGGGCGCATCGGTGCGGGCCGTCGGCGAGCGGGGAGCCGCTCCATCCGTGCTCGGAGAGCAGCGTCCACACCACCTCGCCGCCCGAGGGCGCACCCGACCCGGTGACGATGTCACCGCAGTTGTCGCAGGTCAGGGTGACCAGGTGGTCGTCCAGTGCAACGGCCATAGCGCGCTCCTTTCCACGTCAGAGGGGGTCGGCCCCACCCTGCCGCCGGCAGGTGGCGGGTACCGCGCGGACGCATGACGGTTCGGTGACGAATGCGTTTCCGGCGACGGCGGGTCGGATGGCTGACGCGAGGTGTCGAACCGCCTGACCGATTTGCAATGATTGATACAGAGAGATCAACCGATGCCGGTATCTTCCGGGAGGTCGCAGATGCGCAACGGAATACCCACCGACGAGCCGGTCGGCAAGCTGGACGTGGTGCACCGCTTCCGAGGCCCGATGCCGACCGGGGTCACCGTCTCGCACCGGGGACGAATCTTCGTCAACTTTCCCCGCTGGGGCGACGAGGTGCCCGCGACCGTGGTCGAGCTGCGACGCGGACGCGAGGTCCCCTATCCCGACCGGGCGTGGAACACCCCGTCCGGCAACGACGACGCCTCGGCCTTCGTGTCCGTGCAGAGCGTCGTCGTCGACCCCGCCGACCGGCTCTGGGTGCTCGACACCGGCAGCCCGATGTTCCAACCGACCGAGCCGGGCGGGCCGAAACTGGTCCGGATCGACCTGCGTACCGACACCGTCGCCCAGGTGATCACGTTCCCGCCCGACGTGGCACTGCCCACCTCGTACCTCAACGACGTCCGCTTCGACCTGCGGCGCGGCGAGGCGGGCCTGGCGTACCTCACCGACTCGGCCGACGGGGCACCGAACGCGCTGATCGTGGTCGACCTGGCCAGCGGCGAGTCCTGGCGGCGGCTCAACGACCATCCGTCGACCAAGGCCGCGCCGCTGGCGGACTTCCGCCCGGTGGTCGAGGGCCGCCCGTTCCTGGTCCGGCCGCCGGACGGCCCGCCCCAACCGGTGGGCGTCGGCGTGGACGGCATCGCCATCTCCGCCGACGGGGCCCGGCTCTACTACTGCGCCCTCGCCACCCGCCGCTGGTACAGCGTCGCCACCGACGCGCTGGCCGACCGGACCCTGACCGACGCGGCGGTGGCGGCGACCGTGATGGACGAGGGCGACAAGGGCGGCGGCGCCGACGGGCTGGAGTCCGACGACGCCGGACGCCTCTACCTGACCAACTACGAACACAACGCCGTGCTGCGCCGACGACCCGACGGCGAGTACGAGACCGTGGTGCACGACGCACGGCTGCTCTGGCCGGACACGCTCAGCGTGGCCACCGACCGGCACCTGTACGTGATCGCCAACCAGGTGCACCGGCAGCCGCCGTTCAACCGGGGACGGGACCTGCGACGCAAGCCGTACGCACTGTTCCGGACCCGGATCGACGCCGGTCCGGTGCTGTTGCGGCCCTGACCCCGTTCGGGTGGTCGGCGGCATCGCCGCACCTGGCGTGCCGTCGGCCGCCCGTAGCGTCGGGGAGCAACGCCCACGAGCGGAGGAGAGGGTCGTGACCGAGCCGGAGGAAGAACGCGAGAAGACCGCGAAGACCGACCAGGTGCTCTTCTCCCCCGACGGCGATCCGCACCACGACCCGGCGCAGGCACCGCAACCCGACGAGCACCTGCCGTCGCTCTTCTCCCACGACGGCGAGACCGACGTGGTCGACGACGAGCAGTGAGCACGGGCACCCCGGTCAGGCGGCGCTGACAGTCCCGCGCCAGCCGGGACGGGTCGTGCGTCTTGCCAGCCGCCGCCCTGCCGACTGATAATCATCGATGTTCCTGAGCCGGACGACCACGGGCACCGGGCAGCCCTCGATCGGAACACCGCCCTGTCCGCACCCCCGTCCGGAGGACACGTCCCGATGAGAACGGCGATCAGACTGTGGTGCGCCGCCCTGGCGGCCATCGCGTTGACGGCGCTGGCCGCGCTGTCGGTCCCGACACCCGCTTCGGCAGCGACACTGACCGAGGTCACCAACTTCGGCACCAACCCGAGCAACCTGCGCATGTACCTCTACGTGCCCGACCGGGTCGCGCCCCGGCCGGGGCTGCTGGTCGCGGTGCACTACTGCACCGGAAGCGGGCCGGCACTGCACTCCGGCACCCAGTTCGCGGCACTGGCCGACCGGTACGGCTACATCGTCGTCTACCCGTCGGTGACCCGCAGCAGCCAGTGCTTCGACGTCTCCTCGCCGCAGGCGCTGCGCCGGGGTGGCGGCAGCGATCCGGTGGGCATCATGTCGATGGTGGACCACGTCCGGCAGCGCTACCCGGTCGACCCGGCACGGATCTTCGTCACCGGCGTCTCGTCCGGCGCGATGATGACCAATGTGCTGCTCGGGGTCTACCCGGACGTGTTCGCCGCCGGGGCGGCGTTCGCGGGCGTACCGTTCGGCTGCTTCGCCACCACCAACGGCTCGGAGTGGAACAGCGAGTGCGCCAACGGGCAGGTGACGCGTACTCCGCAGCAGTGGGGTGACCTGGTCCGCGCCGCGTACCCGGGCTACACCGGAGCACGACCGCGCATGCAGATCTGGCACGGCACCAACGACGACATCCTGCGGTATCCGAACTTCGGCGAGCAGGTCAAGCAGTGGACGAACGTGCACGGGGTGAGCCAGACCCCGACGACGACCGACAGTCCGCAGGCCGGCTACACCCGGACTCGGTACGGGGGCAGCGGCGGCACCGCGCCGGTCGAGGCGATCAGCATGCAGGGGGTGTCGCACAACCTGCCGGTCGACGCCGCCGGTGCGCTGCGGTTCTTCGGTCTGGACAGCACGCCGCCGACCACCACCCCGACGCCGACGATCACCCCCACCACCCCGCCGCCGACCCCGACCGTGCCGCCCAGCCCGACCGTGCCGCCGGGCGCGGGTTGCCGGGTGGGGTACACGGTCAACGCCTGGAACACCGGGCTGACCGCCTCGGTGACGATCACCAACACCGGCCCGACCACGGTCAACGGCTGGAGCCTGGCCTTCACGCTGCCCGGTGGGCAGAGCATCACCGGCGGCTGGAACGCCACCTACGCCCCGACCTCAGGCGCAGTGACCGCCCGTAACGCCACCTACAACGGCACCATCGCCCCCAACGGCTCGGTCACCATCGGCTTCCAGGCCACCCACGGCGGCAACACCGCCACCCCGTCGGCCTTCGCCCTCAACGGCACGCCCTGCGCGGTCGCCTGACCCGGACCGGCGTACCCCTCGCCACCCGGCGGCGCCCGCGCGGTCCACGGCCGCGCGGGCGTCGCCACGTTGTCACTAATCGTCTTATGTCGATATATTGGTGTCAAGGAAAGCGTTTGCCCATCCCACCGCCCCGCCCGGCAGGCGCGCCACCACCGATCCACACACCGGAGGAACCGCATGCTGCTCAGGACAACGAAGGGACGACCACGCCTCGGCCTGGTGGTCGTCGCCGCGCTGGTGCTCCTCGGCACCGCCGAGACGGTCACCGCGCCGGCTGCACGGGCCGCCACCGTCGACCCCAACGCCACGTACGTGTTCGTCAACCGGCACAGCGGCAAGGCGATGGACGTGTGGAACTGGTCCACCGCCGACAACGCCCCGGTCAACCAGTTCACCCGCAACGACGCGGCGGTGCAGCAGTGGCGCTTCGTCGACGTGGGCAACGGCTACTACCAGATCCGCTCCGTGCACAGCGGCAAGGTCCTCGAACTGCCCAACGCCAACGACGGCGTCCAACTCGTGCAGAACGCGCCGGTCAGCGGCAACAACCGGCAGCACTTCCGGCTGGCCGACTCCGACAGCGGTTACGTCCGCTTCGTCAACCGACACTCCAACAAGGCGCTCGACGTGTGGGAGTGGTCCACCGCGGACGGCGGCATGATCTCGCAGTACCAGGACGTCGGCGGCACCAACCAGCAGTGGCAGTTGGCCGTCCTGGGCGGCTCCAGCGGCTGCGGCAGCGGTGCGTTCCAGGCGGAGGCCGTCCTGGCCGGCGGCACCTGGACCGCCCGTAACGGCGGCAGCACGGTCTACACCGGCACCGACATGCGCGCCGCCGTCCAGGCGGCGGTGAACAGCCTCAGCGCCGGCCGGACCAGCAAGCAGCGGGTCGTGGTCCGGGGCTCCGGAACGATCAGCGCCGGGTCCCGCATCTCGCTGCCCAGCTACACCACGATCGACGTGTGCGGCACCATCAACGTCACCGGGTCCGGCACCGGCGACCAGGCCCCGATCTACTCCCGCGGCACCACCCAGGTCGAGGTGCAGAACCTCAGCGTCACCGGCGCCCCGTTGTACGGCATCTTCATGCGCAACGTCACCAACGTGATCCTCGGGCAGATCGACATGCGGCTCTCCGGCGGTCTGGGCGTCCGCATCGACAACCGGGGCGACACCAGCCAGTGGTCGCGCAACATCCGCATCGACAACGTGTACGTCTCCGGCGCCCGGGCGCACGCGGTCGAGACGTACGGGGTGGACGGGCTGACCATCGGCACGGTGACCGCCCGCAACGTCGGCGAGTCGGGTCTGCTGCTCAACGAGACCATCAACGCCACGGTGACCACCGTGGACGCGGAGAACGCCGGTACCGGTACCGGTTACGCCGCCTTCCGGGTCGCCAACCGCGCGGGTCGGATCGGCTCGTCGTACCCGATCAACATCCGGGTCGGTACGGTCCGCGCGCGCGGCGGCGGCCGGGGCGTCTTCTGCGTCTCGGAGTCCGGCGGCACGGCGATCAACCGGGTGGACATCGCCAACACCGGCAACAACGCCGTCCTGATCGAGAACTGCACGGGCGTGGACATCGCGGCGGGCGGCGGCACCATCAGCGGTGGCGGGGAGGTCCGCCTGGCGGCCCGTGCCGAGTTCCCCGGCAACCGGGACATCACCCTGCGGAACTTCACGCTGGCCAACAACCGGATCGTGGAGAACCCCTGTGCCACCAACCTGACCATCAGCAACGTCACGCTCTCCAACGCGAGCATCAGCCGCTGCTGACCCCCCGCACACCGCGCCCGGCGCGCCGGGCGCGGTGTGCGGTGTGCGGTGTGCGGAGTGCGGTGTGCGGAGTGCGGAGTGCAGTGTTAGCAAGGGCCCCCTGCTATGCACGAGGCGTTAGCAGGGGGCCCTTCCTTTCATCTCAGCTGGCGGTGCAGGTGGGGGTGGCGGTCGGGCCGGTCCCGTTGCCCTGGAAGCCGAACTCGGTGGTGGTACCCGCATTCACGGTGCCGTTGTAGCTGACGTTGCGGAAACTCACGTTGCCGCTGGTGCCGCTGCCCTGGGCGTTCCAGGTGTTGGTCACCGTGCTGCCGCTGGGCAGTGCCACCGTCACCGACCAGCCGTTCAGTCTGGTCGAGCCGGCGGTGACCCGGACGGTGGCGACGAATCCGCCGGTCCAGGAGTTCAGCGACACGGTCGCGGTGCAGCCGGATCCGCCGGGCGGCGGAGTGGTCGGCGGCGGGGTCGTGGGCGGCGGCGGGGTCGTGGTGGGCGGC
>NZ_SISL01000365.1:0-5875 GCF_004307965.1 Verrucosispora sp. SN26_14.1
GGCGCGCACTCGCGGGCGGCGCGCACTCGCGGGCGGCGCGCATGATCACGCTCGATGCAGGATCGAGTGGTTAACGAGCGACGACGAGACCACTCGATCCTGGATCGAGCGTGATCTTCGGAGAGGGTCGCACGCCATGCGCGACCGGTGCGGTGCGGGGTCGCAGAGCCTGCCCACCAGTACGACCGCCTGGCCTGGAAAGCCGTTCGCGCCGTCCGGGGTGCGTCGCGCGCCCCGGCAGGGGTCGGTCAGCGGGCGGCGGGGGTCGATGCCTCGCGGGCGAGGTCGAGGAAGGACCGCCAGGCGGTCGGCGCGAAGGTGAGCGACGGGCCGGAACGATCCTTGCTGTCCCGCACCAGCACCAGCCCAGGCAGGTTGTCCGCCACCTCGACACAGTTGCCGCCGGTGTCACCGGACCGGGTCGACGTGCGCCAGCGGGGTTCGGCAGCGGTCATGGCGTCACCTTGAGCTTTCGGATCAGATCCAGCGAGGCGCTCGTGGACAGTGCTTCGCCGAGCAGGCTATCCCACTTCCGGTCGATCAGGCGGACCGTCTCGGGGTCGTTGACCACGTGCCCGCGAGCGGCGTTTTCCAGGTAGATCGCCTGCTCGCCGTCCGGCAGCTCGGCCAGCACGAAGCCGCCGATCAGGCCGACATGCTCGCCGACACTCACCGGTACGACATGCAACCGAACTTGCGGTAGCTCGACAATCTCCAGCAGTCGACCAAGCTGTGCGTCGAGCACTGCCGGACCGCCGACGGGCCGCCGCACCACATTCTCGTCGAGCAGGAAGACGCACTGCGGTGGATCATCACGGCGCAACAGCTCTTGGCGCTCCATTCGGACGGCCACCAGTTCGTCCACCATTGCCGGTGGTTGGAGTCCACCGGCCGAGATGACGGCTCGGGCGTACTCCTCGGTCTGGAGCAGGCCCGGCACCAGACAGGGCTCGAAGGCGCGCAGCCTGGTCGCCTCCTGCTCGTAGCCGCGCCACGCCGCGAACCAGGAGGGACCGCGTTCCCGGTCGGCCTCCTTGAGTAGTTCGGCGAGCAGGCCACCGGTCTGCAGCGCCTCGTCGGCGGCCACGGCGAACTCCATCGTCGGTCGGCGGCGGCCCGTCTCGATGGCGGCGATCAGCGACGGACTCCACTTGATCAGGGTGGCGAGTCCCTCCTGGGAGACGCTGACAGCGGCACGGGCGGCCTTCAACGCCCTGATCCACATCTCGAAGTTCATCACTCACCCATCCGGTAAGTACGCGAACGCGCCGAGTAGTAACCGCTGGCATCCTCCCCTGCGGCGAGTGCGGAGTCCAGGGTGGAAACGCGCGGCCCGGCCAGTGGAGGCGACGACCCGGTGGCTGGTCCTGCGTCGGGTCGCCCCGGCCTTTCCCCCGGCCGGGGCGACCCCCACAGTTCAGAGGAGGCCATCCCATGTCCACCGCGCTCCCCGGGTGTCGAGATGCCGCACTGCGGTCGTACCGCCGCTCGTCGCCATCGACGGCGGCCCCGGACGCCATGCCCCGACCCGGCCGACTGGCGCACTCTCGCGCAGAGTCGGCGGGCGGACGGAGACCGCTGGTGATCCGGGCATCTGCCGCGCCGGAAGGACCAACTCGGCACGGACGGTCGGATCGACCGTGAGCCGCGTCGTCCCGCACGTGCCGATGCGACCGCTCTGGCGGTGTCGATCCTGTGGAGCGCACTGGCCCTGCCAGCCCGCCCGCCTGTCGCTGCTGGTCGAGTACCGCGAGGACCGGACCGCACTCCTGGTGTATCTCGGGCTCCTGATGACGGAGGCCCACGCCCAGCTCAGCCAGCTCGACACGCGACTCGACCCGGCCAGCCTGCACGAACGGTTCCTGACCTGGGCACGGGCCCGCGAACCCGCTGGGCGGGTCACAATGTTTCACGTGAATCATCAGCCGGGTGCCCAGATCCACCACACCGACCCGTTCGCCGTGCCGACGGGCGACCGTTCGCCGGCACGGCGGCTGCGAGGTCGGCTCGCCGCGCCGGTGACGCTCTGGACGGCACCCGGACCGGCCGGGCTGACGGTCTCCTCCACGCTGGTGGCCGAGGGCGAGCCGGACCGCCTGCTCGGCCTGATCGACGCCGAGTCCGACCTGTGGGCGGCGGTGGAGGAGGCCGGGCGCTTCGCGGTCGCGCCGCTCGGCCCGCCGCACCGGCAGCTCGCCGACCGGTTCGCCGGGCTGTTCCCGTCGCCCGGTGGCCTCTTCGCCACCGGCGCCTGGACCGAGACGCCCTACGGCCCGGTGCCCGCCGACGCCGGCGGGTGGGCGGGGTGCCGGCTCGACAGCGCCCGGGAGTACGGCTGGAGCCTGCTCGTCGAGGCGACCGTCGAGCAGGTGGAGCTCGGCGACGACATCGCGCCGTTGCTGCATCATCGGGGCCGCTACCGCGAACTGGGCTGACCGCGGGGCCGGCAGCGGACGAACCTGGACGGATCTCACCTACCGCTCAACGGAGTGAGCTGAGTCACTCGGCGCAGCCATCCTGCCACTCGGCGCAACCGTCGACCGACACCGATATCAGCCTTCTCCGGCGGGGAGTCCGCTTCTTACCGTGCGCGGGACTCCTGACGTCTGTGAAGGTGGTGATCCACACAATGTCCACGGACACACCCGCGACCGCGCCGACCGATTCGACGCCCGAGCGGTACCTCGCGGTCCAACGGTCGGACGAGTTCGCCGGGCTGCGCCGCGCGCTGCGCGGATTCGTCTTCCCGATGACCATCGCGTTCTTCCTGTGGTACGCGCTCTACGTGATCCTCTCGGCGTACGCCCGAGACTTCATGGGCACGCGACTGTTCGGCAGCAACATCAACGTGGCGCTGGTCTTCGGCCTGCTCCAGTTCGTCACCACCTTCCTCATCGCCTGGCTCTACAGCCGGTACGCCGACCGGAAGATCGATCCGGTGGCCGACAGGATCCGTGACGAGTTGACCGGCGGTGAGTCGTGACCACGATGATCCTCGCGGTCGAGGCGGGCAACACCACGGCCCGGAACCTGACCATCGTGCTCTTCCTGACCTTCGTCGCCGCCACCCTGGGCATCACGATCTGGGCCAGCCGACAGACCAAGACCGCCACGGACTTCTACGCGGGCGGCCGGTCGTTCTCGGGCTTCCAGAACGGCATGGCGATCGGCGGCGACTACATGTCCGCCGCGTCCTTCCTGGGCATCGCCGGCATCATCGCCCTCTACGGCTACGACGGCTTCCTCTATTCGATCGGCTTCCTGGTGGCCTGGCTGGTGGCCCTGCTGCTGGTCGCGGAACTGCTGCGGAACTCCGGCCGGTACACGATGGCCGACGTACTCGCCTTCCGGATGCGGCAGCGTCCGGTGCGTACCGCGGCGGCGGTTTCCACCATCACCGTGTCGATCTTCTATCTGCTGGCCCAGATGGTCGGCGCGGGCGCACTGGTGGCACTGCTGCTCGGCATCCGTCCCGGCACCACGTTCCTGGGCATGGACGCCAGCACCGCCAAGGTGGCGACCATCATCCTGGTCGGCGCTCTCATGATCATCTACGTCACCGTGGGCGGCATGAAGGGCACCACGTACGTGCAGATCGTCAAGGCGTTCCTGCTGATGGGCGGCGCGCTGCTGATGACCCTGCTGGTGCTGGCGAAGTACAAGTTCAACCTGTCCTCGCTGCTGGGTGACGCGGCGGCGAGTTCCGGCCAGGGCACCGCGTTCCTCGAACCCGGGCTGCGGTACGGCGTCGAAGTCGCCGGCAACGCGACACAGACCTTCTACAACAAGGTCGACCTGCTCTCCCTCGGTATCGCCCTGGTGCTCGGCACCGCCGGTCTGCCGCACATCCTGATCCGCTTCTACACCGTGCCGACGGCGAAGGCGGCCCGCAAGAGCGTGCTCTGGGCGATCGGCATCATCGGCTCGTTCTACCTGCTCACCCTGGCCCTCGGCTTCGGTGCGGCGGCGATGGTCGGTGGTGCGGCCATCCGGGAACAGGACGCGGCCGGCAACACCGCCGCGCCACAGCTCGCCGAGGTGCTCGGGATCGAGTTCTTCGGCGGCGACCTGGGCGGCGCGGCGATGCTGGCGGTCATCGCAGCGGTCGCCTTCGCCACCATCCTGGCGGTGGTCGCCGGGTTGACCCTGGCGTCGTCGTCCAGCCTGGCGCACGACTTCTACGCCAACGTCATCAAACGCGGCAACACGTCGGAGCGCCAGGAGGTACGCGTCGCCCGGATCTCCGCCCTGGTGATCGGCGCGATCGCCATCGCTCTGTCGATCTTCGCGCAGAACCTGAACGTGGCGTTCCTCGTGGCACTGGCCTTCGCGGTCGCCGCCTCCGGCAACCTGCCGGCGATCCTCTACAGCCTGTTCTGGAAGCGCTTCAACACCTCGGGCGCGGTGTGGGCGATCTACGGCGGTCTGCTGGCGGCCGTACTGCTGGTGTTCTTCTCGCCGGTGGTCTCCGGAGCACCGACGGCGATGTTCCCGGACCACGACTGGCAGTGGTTCCCGCTGTCCAACCCGGGCATCCTGTCCATCCCGTTCGGCTTCCTCTGCGGGTGGATCGGCACCCTCGTCTCCAAGGAGAGCGACGAGGACAAGTACGCCGAACTGGAGGTGCGTTCGCTGACCGGCGCCGGCGCGCACTGACGACCCATCGGCGGGCACCGAGCGTCTATCGGCACGCCGGTGCCTGCCGAGTTGTTAGTAGGGGTCCCCTGTAGGACGCGAGGCGTTAGCAGGGGACCCCTCCTTTAGTCTGGTCGGCGTGAAGGTTGAGCAGCGTTTTGGTCCCGGTCACCGCGTCCTGGTCACCGGCGGTGCCGGTTTCGTCCCGTCGCACCTGGTGGATTCCCTGATCGGTCGCGGTTGCACGGTGGTCGCACTGGACAACTTCGTCACCGGGTCGAAGGAGAACGTCGCCCATCTGCTCGACGCGCCCTCCTTCACGCTGGTGGAGGCGGACGTCTCCGACGGGCTGCCGGACCATCCCGCGCTGGCCGAACGGTTCGACGCGATCCTGCACATGGCGTCCCCGGCGAGCCCGACGGACTTCGAGAAGCTACCGGTGGAGATCCTGCGGGTGGGTTCGGTCGCCACCCTGCACCTGCTGGAGCGCGCCGCCACCGACGGTGCCCGGTTCCTGCTGGCCTCGACCTCCGAGGCGTACGGCGACCCGAAGGAGCACCCGCAGCGGGAGACGTACTGGGGCAACGTCAACCCGATCGGCATCCGCAGCGTGTACGACGAGGCGAAGCGCTTCTCCGAGGCCGCGACGATGGCGTACCGGCGCAGCCGGGGCGTGGACACCGCGATCGTGCGGATCTTCAACACGTACGGCCCGAGGATGCGGCCGGACGACGGGCGGGCCATCCCGACCTTCGTCTCCCAGGCGCTGCGCGGCGAGGCGATCACCGTGCACGGCACCGGCAACCAGACCCGCTCGATCTGCTACGTGGCGGATCTCGTCCGGGGCATCCTGCTGCTGCTCGACTCGACCGAGAGCGGTCCGGTCAACTGCGGCACCGAGCACGAGATGAGCATGCGGCAGCTGGCCGAGACGATCGTGTCACTCTGCGAGAGCAAGTCCGAGGTGACCTACGTCACGCGCAGTGCCGACGATCCGGAGATGCGCCGTCCCGATCTGACCCTCGCCCGTGAGGTGCTCGGCTACGAGCCCTCCGTCGCGCCCGAGGTGGGCCTGCGACGCACGATCGAGTACTTCCGCGAGCGGATCGGGTAGCACCGGCACCGGCACCGGTCGGGTTTCACGACGGGCGACAGTGGCGGGGCCTGCGTACCCTGAGTTACATGTCAGCCACCAACTCCGCCGCACTGCCGGCCCTCCACCCTGTCTCTTATACACACT
>NZ_SISL01000366.1:0-5867 GCF_004307965.1 Verrucosispora sp. SN26_14.1
GGTGGCGGCCCCGGCTCCAGGTTCATCCGTCGCTAGCTGCCGCGCCCTCGCGGCGGGCCCGCCACTCCGGCGCCAGCACCGACCAGACCTCCAGGTCGACCCGCCCGGACGGACGGGACAACACCTCCCGGAGTACGCCGTCGCGCCGCATCCCGAGCCGACGCGCCACCGCGATGCTGCGCACGTTGCCCGCGTTGGTACGCCACTCGACCCGGTGCAGGCCACGCTCGACCAATGCCCAGTCGATGATGCGTTCGACCGCGCGGGTCACCAGGCCACGCCCCTCGGCCGCCGGTTCCAGCCAGCAGCCCGCCTCGCAGACCCCGGTCGCCGCGTCGAACGACACCAGCAGTACCCCGCCGACCAGCCGGCCGCCGAGCCAGATCCCCCAGATCCCGCCGCCGTCCCGGGCCCACCGGTCCGCGTAGCGCTGCAACACCTGCCGCGCCCCGTCCAGGTCGCTCGCCACGAAGGACGGCCCCACCCAGGGTGCGATGTGCTCCCGGGCCCGGTCCAGGTTGGCCAGCAACTCCTCGGCGTGCCACGGATCGAGCGGACGCAGTTCCGCGTCCTCGGTCAGGGCGATGGCGAACATCAAGGTGCCTCCACTCGTTGCGTCGCGACGGTCCGGGTGGGCCGGGGGCCAAGCAGAGCCGGTCACGCGCCGAGTTGATCATCTGGCGACTGGCGTCCGCGCCTGATCGCCTCGTCGTAGACGCCCGTGTCGATCGCGTCCGCGGTCAACTCGTCCAACGCCTCACCACGCGCCCTCGACCGCCGTTCCTTGTACGCGAGCACGTCATGCAGTGCGAGGCGGCGACCGGAACGGCGAGAGCCTCGCTCACCACCTCTGGCACGTCGACCGGCTCTGCCCCGTCGACGATGAGTTGCAGTCGCCGTCCTCGGAGCGGTCGCCGAGCGAAACGCCGGAGCTCCTCACCGCCGGGTTCCAGCCCGCCTGCGGGCACCACCGTCACAAGGTCCTCCAGCCGGCCTGGTCCTGCCCCCAGCCACCGAAACGAAATAACGATAGCTCCGGCGAACTCGGCGGCTTCTCTGGCGGCAGAAGGGCCGACCGCCCGGACGCCTGCGGCCTTACCGCGCGAGCAACGCCCACACCGGCACACACCGCCACCGAACAGCCGCCGTTTCGTCCACCCTGGTCGATGACCAACCACTGTCGACGATGGCATGTGCGCGAGCTGGGGCAGACGCCTCCGGCAACGGCGTGCCCGGGCCACACCGGTCAGAGTGGGCGGCGGCCGGCGAAGCCGCAGTCGGCGCGGTGGTACCAGCGCACGTCGCTGTCCCCCTCCAGCCAGCACCAGAGCACCTGACGGCCGTCCCGTTCGCCGGGGAAGTCGAGCAGCACCGGCGCGAGGCTCTTGATCTCGATGCCGTGCTGCCGGATGTCGTCGAGGGTGGCGTGCAGCCGGGCCTCCAGCGCCTTCACCTCGGCGCGCCCGCCGAGTGCGCTCAGCCCGTGGGAGGCCAGGTCGGTCTGCAACTCGGCCAGGTCGGCCCGGACCCGGATCAGCTCGTCGATGCGGGGACGCAGGGTGGCTACCAGGTGCCGGGCCTGGGCGAGTGTGAACACCGCGACAGTATGCGGCACGCCGGTCGCCGGAAGGAGCCCGCTGCCGACCTGCGCCGCCGGGGCGTCGTCACCGCGTACCGGCGGTGCCGTTCACTCGGCCTGGGCGGCCAGCTCGCGGGCCCGGTCGCGGGCCGCTTCGAGTGCGGCCAGCAGGGCCGCGCGTACGCCGTGGTTCTCCAGCTCTCGGATGGCGGAGATGGTGGTGCCGGCGGGTGAGGTGACCGCCTCGCGGAGCTTCACGGGATGTTCGCCGGAGTCCCGCAGCATCACCGCCGAGCCGATCGCGGTCTGCACGATCAGGTCGTGCGCCACCTGCCGGGGCAGGCCGAGCAGGATGCCGGCGTCGGTCATCGCCTCGACCAGCAGATAGAAGTACGCCGGGCCGGAGCCGGAGAGCGCGGTGACCGCGTCCTGCTGGGTCTCGGGCACCCGGATCGTCGCGCCGAGCGGCGTGAACATCTCCTCGGCCAGCGACAGGTGTGTGCCGGTGGCGTGCGCCCCGGCGGAGATGGCGGTCATCGCCTGGTCCACCAGGGCCGGGGTGTTGGTCATCACCCGGACCACCGGGGTGCCCTCGGGCAGCCGGCGGCTGAAGAAGCTGCTGGGCAGGCCCGCGCAGAGCGAGATGACCAGCTTCTCGGCGGGCACCTTGGGCCCGATCTCGTCCAGCAGGGCGGCGGCGTCCTGCGGCTTGACCGAGACGGCGAGCACGTCGGCCTCGTCGACGGCGGTGAGGTTGTCCACCACCCGGACGCCGTAGCGGGCGGCGAGTTCCTCGGCGCGTGCCGGCCGCCGGGCGGTGGCCAGCAGCCGGTCCACCGGCCAGCCGGACCGCAGCAGGCCGGAGAGCATCAGCTCGCCGATCTTGCCCGCGCCGATCACCGCGACGGTGTGCACCCCGGCTGACACCTGACGTACCCCCTTCGGGAGCCGGCGTCGCGGCGGACCTGCTGGTCCGCCGCGACGTCGGGACGACGATCAGCTGCCGAAGAAGACCTCGGCCTCGGCGTACCGCTCCAGCGGAACGGTCTTCAGCTCGCGGGTGGCGTCGGCGAGCGGGACGCGGACGATGTCCGTGCTCTGCATCGCGACCATCTTGCCCCAGTCGCCCTCGTGCACGGCGTCGATCGCCTGCAGGCCGAGCCGGGTGGCGAGCACCCGGTCGAACGCGGTCGGCGTGCCACCGCGCTGGATGTGCCCGAGCACGACGGTGCGGGCCTCCTTGCCGGTCTTGGCCTCCAGCTGCTCGGCCAGCCACTGGCCGATGCCGCCGAGCCGGACGTGACCGAACGAGTCCAGCTCCTGGTTCTGCAGGACCATCTGGCCCTCCAGCGGCTGGGCTCCCTCGGCGACCACGACGATCGGGGCGTACTGGTGCTGGAAGCGCTTCTCGACGTAGCCGGCGACCTGCTCGACGTCGAACTGCCGCTCCGGCAGCAGGATCACGTTGGCGCCACCGGCCAGGCCGGCGTGCAGGGCGATCCAGCCGGCGTGCCGGCCCATCACCTCGACGACCAGGGTGCGGTGGTGGCTCTCGGCGGTGGTGTGCAGCCGGTCGATCGCCTCCATCGCGATGTTCACCGCGGTGTCGAAGCCGAAGGTGTAGTCGGTGGCGCCGAGGTCGTTGTCGATGGTCTTCGGCACGCCGATGACCTTGACGTCCAGCTCGTGCAGCTTGGTGGCGACACCGAGGGTGTCCTCGCCGCCGATGGCGATCAACGCGTCGACGCCCTGTGCGGCCAGGTTGTCCTTGATCCGCTCGACGCCGTTCTCGATCTTGAAGGGGTTGGTCCGCGAGGAGCCGAGGATGGTGCCGCCGCGCGGCAGGATCCCCCGGACCTCCGCGATGCCCAGCGGACGGGACAGACCCTCCAGCGGGCCCTTCCAGCCGTCCCGGAACCCTACGAACTCATGGCCGTAGCTGGCGACGCCCTTACGGACCACCGCCCGGATGACCGCGTTGAGACCCGGGCAGTCGCCGCCGCCGGTGAGCACGCCGATACGCATGATCCGCTCATCCTCCTGGGAGCAATTCGGTCAAGCCCGATCAAGCCCCAGGATAAGTGTCAGGTCAGACCTCGGCACCGTTGCCGGCCCGGGGCGGGCCGTCCCCCCGAACTGTAGTCGCCGCACCGGCCCACCTCACACCGCGCCCCGGTTACCAGCCAGTAAGCGTCGTCACCGCCAGTCAGTAGGTGTCGTCACCGGCGGACGCCGGACCACCGCCCGAGCCGGAGCCGCCCTGCCCCAGCAGGCCGACCGAACGGCCGTCCCGGGCGTCCCAGCACCGGGCCTCGGTGACGTGCACCGCGACCAGCGTCAAACCGCTCGTCGCCACCCCGTCGGGGAACCACCCGGTGAGCCCGGGGTGCCACAACCGTTCGGCCCGCGCCGGGTCGTAGTCGTCCCGGGCCGTACCGGACAGCGACACCCAGACCCGCCCGTCCGGGTCGTGGAAGCCCACCGCCACCTCCGCGTTGACCCGCAACTGGCGGACGGTCGACGACCCGGCGTACGCGAAGAACCACAACTCGCCGTCGAAGTCCGCGCGTTGCAGCGCCATCGGACGGCCGACGAGCCGGCCGTCGAGGGAGGTCGTGGTGAGCGTGCAGACTTCGGCCGCCCTGATCAACTCGGTGATCCGGCGCCGGGCGTCCCGGACGGTCAACACCTCGTCACGCTCCCTCACCTCGGCACCGTTGGCCACACCGATGCCCGGGGCAGAACGGGCCAAACCACCGATCGACCGCACTGCGGGGACACCGGCGCTACGAACCGGTGATCGCCCGCCAGCGGGCCAGGTTGTGCCGGGCGTCGACCAGGGCGTCGTGACGGGCCGCGTCGGCGTTCGGCAACCGTGGCCGCCCCCGCTCGTCCCAGAGCTGTCGCAGCTCCTTGGTGTAGCGGGGGATCTCCCGGGGCAGGGCCGGCATGGCGCCCCAGAGCTGCGCCAGCACCACGTGGTCGTACGCGGCGTACCAGGCCCACAGCTCCAGTTCCTCGCCGGGCCGGTCCCGGATCGGCTCGACCAGGAAGTCGTACAGCTCGTCGCGGATGCGCTCCCGCGAGCGCCACGCCCGGTCCGCCGGGGAGGGCAGCTTGTCCAGCACGTTGCGGCGGACCCAGGGCACGGCGCGGCTGGCGTCGAACTCGGTGGAGACCGCGTAGAACTCGCGGTCGTACTCGTCGACGACGCCGATCGAGACCAGCTCGACGGTCCGGCCGTCCTCGATGAATTCGCAGTCGTAGAAGTAGCGGTAGGCCATCCCCGCCATCCTCGCCGACGCCCGACGGGGCCGCTCGACCGGGTCACCCACCCCGGGAGCGTTTCCAATCGTCCCGATTGGGGGACATCCGCAGCTCGAAGCTGTCACGGAAGTGATTTGAGGGGTGTACAGCAAGCGACCGGACCGTCATGATCTGATGTGTACCGCTGCCGGACGCCGCACGGGTGTCAGAACACCTCGTCAAGGGCCGCCAGGCTCACCCGGTGAGCGAGTTTGGTCCTTTACCGGGGAGGGGTGGGGCCGTGGAGATGCGCCTGCCGGAGCCGGGCGACGCGCTCACGGGTGTGGAGATGTTCGCCGGGCTGGAGCCGGAGGTGCGTCAGCGGGTCATCGCCGCTGCGGTGCCCCGGACGTATCGCAAGGGTCAGTTGCTGTTCGTGGAGAACGACCCCGGCGAGTCGCTCATCGTGCTGCGACGGGGTGCCGTGGCCGTGTTCCGCACCGCGCCGACCGGCGAACGGGCCGTGCTGTCGGTGATCCGACCGCCGGACGTTCTCGGTGAGGTCTCGTTGCTGGACGCCTCCACCCGGTCCGCGTCCGCGGAGGCGATCGAGGACTGCACCGCCCTCGCCCTGTCCCGGGGCGCCTTCATGGAGCTGGTGCACTCCAATCCGCGCATCCTGGACGCGGTGATGCGCTCGCTGGGCGCGCTCATCCGCCGACTCACCGAGCAGAACGCCGACCACGTCTTCCTCGACCTGCCCGGTCGGGTCGCCAAGACGCTGGTCCGGCTCGCCGGGGAGAGTCAGGCTCCGATGATCACCATCGAGCTGAACCAGAGCCAGCTCGCCGAGATGGCCGGCGGCTCACGACAGAGCGTCAACCAGGCGATCGGGTCCTTCGCGAACCGGGGCTGGCTGCGTACCGAGGGTCGACGGATCGTCGTCACCGACGTGCCGGCCCTGCGCCGCCGGGCGGGCATGAGCGACCGCTGACCCAGCGCGACGACGCGGGCACGACGAACGGGCGGGGCCGGGGACGAT
>NZ_SISL01000367.1:0-5782 GCF_004307965.1 Verrucosispora sp. SN26_14.1
GCCGCGTTGCTGGTCACCGCGTTGCGCGGCCGGTCCGGCGCGCTGCTCGGTGCCGGCCTGCCCGTCGGTCTGGTGCTGACCGGTGCCGGGCTGCTCAACCTCCAGGCCACCAGGGCGGGCACGCTGGCCGGTCTGGGCCTGCTCGTGGTGGCGGCGACGGTGGTCGGGGTGGCCGCCCGGGCGGTCGCGGTACGCCTGGTCGGCTGGTTGGTCGCGATCGCGGCGGCGACCGGTCTCGCGATCACCGCCCCGCTGGCCGGTGGGCTGCCGCTGCGGGTGGCCGGGTTCACGGTGCTCGGTGTCGCGGTGCTGGTCCTCGCGTTGGCCGTCGCCCTGTCGGCGGTCCGCTCGGTGCTGGACGTCACCGCGCAGGCGGTGGCGCTGGTCGCGGTGCTGCTGACCGTCGGCTCCGGCCGGTACGCCGCGACGATCTGCGTGCTCTGGGGAGTGGCGGTCGGGGTACGGCTGTTGCGCCGGGGCGAGTCGACCGGACGACGGTGGGTCTTCGCCACGGTGGCCGGTGGCAGCGAACTCCTCGCCATCTGGCTTCTGCTGCGCTCCGGCGAGGTGCGGGTGGTCGAGGCGTACACGGTGCCGGCGGCGGTGCTGGCGCTCGTGTTCGGTGCGGTGGCGATGCGTACCCGGCCGGGGTTGAAGAGCTGGCTCGCCCTCGGCCCGGGTCTGGTCGCGCTGCTGCTGCCCAGTCTGGGAACCCTGCTGTTCGACGCCGACGACCAGCCGTGGCGCCGTCTGCTGCTCGGTGTCGCCGCGCTGGCCGTCACGCTGCTCGGGGCGGTCCGCCGCTGGCAGGCGCCGGTGGTGCTCGGCGGGTTGACCCTCGCCCGGCTCGCCCTGCACGAGGCGGGACGTAGCTGGGACCTGCTGCCCCGGTGGGTCTTCCTGGCCGTCGCCGGGTTGGCGCTGATCGGTCTCGCGGCCACCTACGAACGCCGCCGTCGCGACCTGGGTCGTCTCCGTGACGCCATGGGCAGGATGAGCTGATCGATGGCGCAGCCGCTGGTCGCGCCGCCGTCGGACGGCACAGGTAGGGTCCTTGCCATGGCTGACGTGCTCACCGCCGAGGCGGTGCGAAACGAGCTGGGTGGACTGGCGGACTGGTCGGGAGACCCCGCCGGGATCATTCGCACGGTGGAGCTGGCCAGCTTCCCGGCCGCCGTCACGGTCGTCGACCGGGTCGCCGTGGTGGCGGAGGAGCTGGACCATCACCCGGACATCGACATCCGATGGCGGACGCTGACGTTCCGCTGTGTCACCCATTCGGCCGGCGGCGTCACCCTGCGCGACGTCGAGCTGGCCCGGCGGATCGACGAGATCGTGGGGGCGGCCCGATGAGGTTCGAGATCAGCAAGGTCCTGGACGCGATCGAGGGGCGGGTCTGCACCGACCCGCAGCTCGTCCGTGCGGTGATCGACCTCGCCGAGGTCATCCGCTACCAGGACCTCGACGGCGGCCGACCGGCCAGCACGTTGCGCCTCGGCATGGTCTTCGACGCGCTGGCGCGCAGCCTGGAGGAGGACACCGTCCCGGTCTACGCGGTGGTGCACCGGGGGGTGCTCTCCGACGCCGACCTGACCTCCAACGAGCGGATGGTGGTCCGCCGCTGGGCCGACGACGGCCTGGTCGAGGTGCTGGACAATCCGGGTGACCGGATGCTTGAGGTGGCCGACCTGCTCGGCCTGCCGGTGCTCAGCCGGGTCCGCTTCGACGGCCTGCGCGGGCGGTTCCCCTGGCTGGTCGACCAGCCCGGCCGGGTGCTCGCCCCGGTGCCCGGTGCCGGTGGGCCGGTCTTCATCGCCCATGTCGGTGGCGGCCACATCCCGCTCACCGGGCCGCCGTCACCGGCCGGTGTCCAGTTGCTCGCCCGGCAGTGGCGCTGTTCCGAGTCGGGCTGCACCCTCTTCGGCGGTGCCGGCGGCGGGGGTGCCTTCGCCGACCTGGCCCGGATCGACCGCGCGCCGACCGGCCAGCCGCCACCGTCGCTGCGCGGTGGCGTACCCACCTGCCCCCGGCACGGCACCCGGCTCCGCGACGACGGCCCCCGGCCGCGCAGCGAGGTCCTGGCGGTACGCGTCGGTGGCCTGATCCGGCGTCGCTTCGTGCTCACCGAGGACCAGCCGGTCACGATCGGCCGCGCCCCGGAGAGCGCCAACGCGATCATGCTGGGCCAGTGGCTCAACGACGAGGCCCGGCGCTGGATCAGCCGCAGTCATCTGCGGCTTGAGCTGCGGGGCGGCGACATCGTCGCGACCGACGTGAGCACCAACGGCTCCGGCATCCGGCCGGGCGGCTCGATGGCCGAGTCGGACCGCCTGCCGCTGGCGCCGCAGCAGTCCCGCGCCCTCGGGAGCGGGGACATGGTGGAGCTGTACCCGGGCGTGCAGATCGGGCGGCCGAGCGATCTGCCCTCGGGTGCGCCGTACAACCCCGACTCGGTGATGTCCGAGGCGCCGACCATGGCGATGCGCCTGCCCCGCTGACGCGGACGACGGCGGGCGCCGGGACCGTGGTCCCGACGCCCGCCCTGCGGGTGTCAGCCGGCCAGTACCGCCGTCAACTGGGCCACCGCGTGGTCGATCTCCTCCTCGGTGATCACCAGCGGCGGGGCGAGGCGGATGGTCGAGCCGTGGGTGTCCTTGGCGAGTACGCCGCGCTCCATCAGCCGCTCGCACGCCTCCCGGCCGCTCATCAGCGTCGGGTCGATGTCCAGCCCGACCCACAGCCCCCGGCCGCGTACCGCGACCAGGCCCTTGCCGATCAGTGCGCGCAGGCCGGCGTGCAGCCGCTCGCCCAGCTCGGTCGAGCGCCGCTGGAACTCGCCGGTGGCCAGCAGCCGGACCACCTCGGTGGCCACCGCGCAGGCCAGCGGGTTGCCGCCGAAGGTGGAGCCGTGCTGGCCGGGCCGGAGCACCCCGAGCACCGCCGCGTCGGCGGCCACCGCCGAGACCGGCACGATGCCGCCGCCGAGCGCCTTGCCCAGCAGGTACATGTCCGGCACCACGCCCTCCTGCTCGCAGGCGAAGGTGGCGCCCGTGCGGCCCAGACCGGACTGGATCTCGTCGGCGATGAACAGCACGGTGCGCTCGTCGCAGAGCCGCCGGACACCGGCCAGGTAGCCCTCCGGCGGCACCACCACGCCCTGCTCGCCCTGGATCGGCTCCAGCAGCACCGCCACGGTGTGCTCGTCGACCGCCTCGGCCAGCGCGGCCAGGTCACCGTAGGGCACGATCCGGAAGCCCGGCGTGTACGGCCCGAAGTCGGCCCGCGCGTCCTCGTCGGTGGAGAAGCTGACGATGGTGGTGGTCCGGCCGTGGAAGTTGCCGTCGGCGACCACGATGGTGGCCTGCCCGTCCGGTACGCCCTTGACCTGGTAACCCCACTTGCGGGCGACCTTGATGCCGGTCTCCACCGCCTCGGCGCCGGTGTTCATCGGCAGCACGAGGTCCTTGCCGCAGAGCGCCGCGAGTTCCCGGCAGAAGTCGGCGAACTGGTCGTGCACGAACGCCCGGCTGGTCAGCGTCAGCCGGTCGAGCTGGGCGTGCGCGGCGGCGATCAGCGTCGGGTGCCGGTGCCCGAAGTTCAGCGCCGAGTAGCCGGCCAGGCAGTCGAGATACCGCCGACCGTCCACGTCGGTGACCCAGGCACCCTCGGCGGAGGAGATCACCACCGGCAGCGGGTGGTAGTTGTGCGCGGTGTGACGCTCGGCGTCCCGCACCACGGCCGGAGTCCGCAGCATGTCCTCGATCACTGGCTCGCCTTTCCCTGACGGAGTCGCAACGTGCAGCACTTCGGTCCACCGCCGGCCTTGCGCAGCTCGGACAGGTCGACGCCGATCGTCTGGTAGCCCCGGTCCCGCAGCTTCGCGGCCAGGCCGGTGGCCTGCTCCGGCAGCACCACGTGCCGACCGTCGCTGACCGCGTTCAGGCCCAGCACCTCGGCGTCGGCCATGGTGGCGTGCACCGCGTCCGGGAACAACCGGCGCAGCACGGCCTGGCTGCCGGGGGAGAACGCCTCCGGCAGGTACGCCACGGTCCGCTCGTCGAGCACGGTGAGCGCGGTGTCCAGGTGGTAGAAGCGCGGGTCGACCAGGTGCATGGTGACCACCGGGTAGCCGAACACCTCCTGCAACTGGGCGTGCGAGGCGTGCGCGGTGCGGAAGCCGGTGCCGGCGAGCACCACGTCACCGGCGAGCAGGACGTCGCCCTCGCCCTCGTTGACGTGCTTCGGGTCGTACACCTCGAAGCCGGCGTTCTCGAACCAGGACCGGTACGCGGGCGCCTCGTCGGCGCGCTGCGGGTCGCGGAACTGCACGGCCATCGCCCGGTCACCGATCACGGTGCCCCCGTTGGCGGCGAAGACCATGTCGGGCAGGCCCGGCAGCGGGGTGATCTCCTCGACGACGTGACCCAGGTCGCGGTACACCTGCCGCAGCCGCTCCCACTGCCGCACGGCACGGTCGGTGTCGACCGGGGCGGTCGGGTCCATCCACGGGTTGATCGCATAGTCGACGGCGAAGTACGTCGGCCGGCACATCAGGAAGCGCTGGCTGGTGGCGTCCATCGTCATTGTCCTGCTCCCAGGGCTCGGGCGCGCCCTGGCCACCGTCGGCCCACGGGCTGGCGCCGTTGCTCAACGTTATGCGCCGCCCAGCCGCAGAATCCACCGTCGACCCTTGCGCAGTGCGACTGATCGTTGCGTCTCCGGTGCTGGTGACGGTTGATCGTTGCGTTCACGTCTCGATGGCCTCGTGCGAGAGGCCCTCGGCTTGCTCACCGTGCGTGGTCGTCTCGCCGCGCGGTCGATGACGTCCGCAGCGGTGGCGCGGCAGCCGGACGCTGCCTGGCTCCCTGGCGCTATCGGTGCTCGCGGTGTCGGGGGTGCTGTCGGTGTCCTGGACACCGTTGGTCGGGTGGAATCGGCCGGAGCGGCCTCCGTTCGAGCGACCGGCGGACCGGCGAACCTCACAACGCCCACGGTCCCGTCAGCGCAACGCAGATCTTGGACAGTTTCCGTTAGCTGCTAACGGAAACTGTCCAAGATTGCCAGGCGAATCCTGCTCGGGGTGTGTTCGGAGGACGCGGTCACGTGACCTGGCCACCGCACGCCTCGCCCGCTCCGCCCGGCAAGGCCCCAGTTCCCGCTTCTCGGCCCACAAGGGTCGCTCACACGCCGCTGCGTGGCCCCACGGACCTGCTCACGTCGCTGCGTGGCCCCACGGCCTTACTCACGCCGCTGCGTGGCTCCACGGACCTGCTCACGCCACCGCATCGAGAGGACTGTTCGAGGTGCCCCGGACGCGCGTCAGGGGCGGCGAATCGCCGCCCCTGACGAGGGTGTGTGCGCCCGGCTGGTGAACCACCAGAACTGGTCGGGCTACGGCCGGTACCTCGCCGGCCGGGCGCCGGTGAACCACCGGCGGGCTGAAATGTGCCCTCTAGATGCGATCGACAAACTGTGAGTCAAGCCACTCGCGGAAGCGGGCCACGGTGTCGCCGTCGGTGGTCGGCCAGTCGTACTGGCCGGTCATCGCCAGGATGCCGAGGACCACCGCGCCGAGGCCGATGGCGATGCCGAACAGCGCGTCGGCCTTGCCGGCGATGTGCCGCCGCCGGGTGGCGATCAGGCCCAGCACGGCGAGGACCGCGCCGATCGCGCCGACCGCGATGCCGTATCCGGCGAGGGTTCCGGTGAGGACGAAGAGGATGCCGCCGACGCCGACGATCAGGCCCAGTGTGGCCAGCAGGCTCTGTCTCTTATACACACT
>NZ_SISL01000368.1:0-5808 GCF_004307965.1 Verrucosispora sp. SN26_14.1
AGAGGGGTATAAGAGACAGGGCGGTGGCGAGGGTGGTACGCCCCACCGCCCGGCCGTCGTACGGGTGGTGCACGGTCAGTTCGCCGGCGCCGTGGGCGGGACGGCCGGCGACGAAGAACGGGGTGGGTTCCACGTATCGCAGCGTAACTCCGGCAGCCGCCCACGGAAACGGTCGCGCTAGACCTTGTCTGCCGCGAATTCAGTAGCGAAGATGGCACGAAGATTGCGATAACCGCCGCAGCGCGACCCCGGACCCCTCGGAGTGATCCAGCCATGAGTGACAAGCAGAAGCTGCGCAACTTCGTCGACGGCGAGTACGTCGAGCCGGCCGACGGCGGCTACGCCGACCTGATCGACCCCTGCACCGGGGAGGCGTTCGCCCAGGCCCCGGTCTCCGGCGCCGCCGACGTCGACGCGGCCATGAAGGCCGCCGCGACCGCCTTCGAGAGCTGGCGGGACAGCACTCCGGCCGAGCGACAGAAGGCCCTGCTCAAGCTCGCCGACGCGGTCGAGGCGCGGGCCGCCGACCTGGTCGACGCCGAGGTCCGCAACACCGGCAAGCCCCGGCAGCTCACCGCCGACGAGGAGCTGCCGCCGGCCGTGGACGAGTTCCGCTTCTTCGCCGGGGCGGCCCGGCTGTTGGAGGGACGGTCGGCCGGCGAGTACATGGCCGGGCACACCTCGTACGTGCGGCGCGAGCCGATCGGGGTCTGCGCCCAGGTCACGCCCTGGAACTACCCGCTGATGATGGCGGTCTGGAAGATCGCCCCGGCGCTCGCCGCCGGCAACACGGTGGTGCTCAAGCCGTCGGACACCACGCCGGTGTCGACGCTGCTGCTGGCGGAGATCGCCGCCGAGTACCTGCCGCCGGGTGTGTTCAACGTGGTCTGCGGCGACCGCGACACCGGGCGGGCCCTCGTCGCGCACCCCACCCCGCAACTGGTGTCGATCACCGGCTCCACCCGGGCCGGCATGGAGGTGGCCGCAGCCGCCGCCCCCGACCTCAAGCGCACCCATTTGGAACTGGGCGGCAAGGCACCGGTGGTGGTCTTCGACGACGCGGACGTCGCGGCGGCGGCCGAGGCCATCGCGACCGGCGGCTACTTCAACGCCGGCCAGGACTGCACCGCCGCGACCCGGGTGCTCACCGGCCCCGGCGTGCACGACGACTTCGTCGCCGCCCTGACCGAGCAGGCCCGCAACACCCGCACCGGCGCGCCGGACGACGAGGACGTGCTCTACGGCCCGCTGAACAACGCCAACCAGCTCGCCCGGGTACGCGGTTTCGTCGACCGCCTGCCCGACCACGCCGCCGTCCAGACCGGTGGTACGCAGGTGGGTGAGCGCGGCTACTTCTATGCGCCCACCGTCGTCTCCGGCCTGCGCCAGCAGGACGAGATCATCCAGGACGAGGTGTTCGGGCCGGTCATCACCGTGCAGCGCTTCTCCGACGAGGACGAGGCGGTGCGCTGGGCCAACGGCGTCGACTACGGCCTGTCCGCCTCGGTCTGGACCCGGGACCACGGCCGGGCCATGCGGATGACCCGACGGCTGGACTTCGGCTGCGTCTGGGTGAACACCCACATCCCGTTCGTCTCCGAGATGCCGCACGGCGGGTTCAAGCACTCCGGGCACGGCAAGGACCTCTCGGTCTACAGCCTGGAGGACTACACCCGGCTCAAGCACGTCATGCACAACATCGAGGGCTGAGCCGGTGAGCGTCGGAAGTGGGCCGGTGCCACCGGCACCGGCCTCGCACGCACTGCACGTGCGGCGGGGCGCCGCCGTGGCCCGGGGTGTGGGCAGCGTGATCTCCTCCTACGTCGACAGTGCCTCGGGTGGCCTGCTCACCGACGTCGACGGTCGGGAGTGGATCGACTTCGCCGCCGGCATCGCCGTCACCAACGTCGGCAACTCCGCGCCCCGGGTGGTCGAGGCGGTACGCGCCCAGGTCGAACGCTTCACCCACACCTGTTTCATGGTCGCCCCGTACGAGTCGTACGTGGCGGTCTGCGAGCGCCTCAACGCAGTGACCCCGGGTGCCTTCGAGAAGCGGTCGGCACTGTTCAACTCCGGTGCCGAGGCGGTGGAGAACGCCGTGAAGATCGCCCGGCACGCCACCGGGCGGCCGGCGGTGGTGGTCTTCGACCACGCCTACCACGGCCGGACCAACCTGACCATGGCGTTGACCGCGAAGAACATGCCGTACAAGCACCGGTTCGGGCCGTTCGCCGGTGAGGTGTACCGGGTGCCGATGTCGTACCCGCTGCGCGACGGCGGGCTCGACGGCGCCACCGCCGCCGCCCGGGCGATCGAGATGGTGGAGAAACAGGTCGGCGGCGAGAACGTCGCCGCGCTGCTGATCGAGCCGATCCAGGGCGAGGGCGGATTCGTCGTACCCGCGGACGGGTTTCTGCCCGCGCTGCGCACCTGGGCGACGGCGGCCGGGGTGGTCTTCGTGGCCGACGAGATCCAGACCGGCTTCTGCCGCACCGGCGACTGGTTCGCCTGCCAGCACGAGGGCGTCGAACCGGACCTGATCACGCTCGCCAAGGGCATCGCCGGTGGGCTGCCGCTGGCCGCCGTGACCGGGCGGGCGGAGCTGATGGACGCGGTGCACGTGGGCGGCCTCGGCGGCACGTACGGCGGCAACCCGATCGCCTGCGCCGCCGCGCTGGCCACCATCGAGACCCTGCACGAGCTGGACCTGGCCGCCGCCGCCCGGCGGATCGGCGCGACCATGACGGACCGGCTGCGGAGCATCGCCGCACGCGATCCCCGGATCGCCGAGGTACGCGGTCGGGGCGCGATGCTCGCCGTCGAACTGGTGCAGCCGGGCACCCTGACCCCGGACCCGGCCGCCGCGTCGGCGATCTCGGCCGCCTGCCACGCCGCCGGTCTGCTCACCCTGACCTGTGGCACCTACGGCAACGTGCTGCGCTTCCTGCCCCCGCTGGTGATCTCCGACGCCGACCTCACCCGTGGGCTCGACATCCTCGACGCCGCCTTCGTGTAAGGAGGGGTCCCCTGCTAACGCCTCGTGTATAGCAGGGGACCCCTCCTTACATCTCAGCTCAGCGCAGCACCTCGACGACGTTGTTGCGGACGAGGTTCTTGCCCGGCTCGCGGATCTGCTCCATCGCGGCGGAGTTGAGCAGCACGCAGCTCGCCGACGGGCCGGTCACCGTCACCGTGGTCGCCCGGTCGTTGTCCAGGTTGGTGACCCGCAAGCGGGTGCCGACCGGGAACCGGTCGCTGGTGGCGCCCGGTCCGGCCGCCTCCTCGAAGAAGGTGATCGGGCCCGGGCAGGCCGACGCCGTACCGGGTCGGGCGGCCGGCGGGGAGAACGAGCCGGGCCGGTCGGCGGGCCCGCTCGGCGCTGCGGTGTCCGGCCGTGCCGCCGGGCCGTCCAGCCGCTCGACGAGGTTGCGCCGGATGACGTTCCGGCCCGGCTCGCGGACCAGCTCCATGGCGGCGGAGTTGAGCAGCACACAGCTGCCGGAGGGGCCGACCACGGTCACCTCCGCCGACCTGTCGTTGTCCAGGTTGGTCACCCGCAACCGGGTGCCGACCGGGAACCGGTCGCTGGTGGCGCCCGGTTCGCCGCCCTCCGCCGAGAATGTGATCGAGCCGGAGCAGGCGCTCTGCCCGGCCGGGCCGCTGTCGGCGAACCCGAGCCCGGTGCCCACCGCCACGGTCGCCGCGGCGACCACCGCCACCCCCGCCGCCAACACGTGCTTCCGTTGCAGCCTCACTGTCGCCTCCCGTTACTCCCCGCCTGCGTTCAGGGGTCGGTACGGGCTGGGAGCGCTACCCAGTTCACCGGCGTGACGCGTATCGAAAACAAAGTTTCGGGTGAACCCTGCGGCAGACCGGTCACACCGGTCCGTAGCAGGTGTGCGGCGCTCCGGTCAGCAGTGCCCAGTAGCGGTCGCCGTACGACCAGTGCCACCACTCGGTCGGGTAGTTGACCAGGCCCACGCCGGTCAACGCGTCGACCAGGATGCGACGGTTCCGGCGGGCCAGAGCACCGATCGTCGGCGCGGCGGTGAAGCAGGCGTTCCCGCTCGCCTCCGGGGTCGCGTCGACCGCCGTACCCATGTCGACCTCCACCCCGTCGGCGGTGCAGAGCGTCAGGTCCACCGCACCACCGGTGCTGTGCGGCGCCACCTCGACCGGTGAGACGAACTTCGTGGTCTCCTCGTACACCCGCTCCGGCGACCAGTCGGGATGCGCCCGCCGCAGCTCGTCGTGGTAGCCGGTGAAAATCTCCCACTGCGACCGGTACGGCCGGTACCCCTCGATCACCAGCAGGCGGAGCCCGTCTGGCAGGGCGTCCTGCGCGGCCAGCAACCGCTCCACCACCCCCTTGCGCAGTCGCGCGTACGCACCGTCGGGGTCGGCCGCCCGCCCGTCCAACCGCAGTTCCGGGATCCCGCGCAGGTCGACGAGAGGCTCGCCGTCGTCGGCACCGGGCACCGCCGCGACGCGCGGATCGCAGAGCAGGATCACGGCGCCTCCCCCGTGCCGCCGGGACGCTCCGCGTGCCGGCTGACCGCCAACGCGACCAGCCGGTCCACGATCTCCCGGTAGCCGACGCCGCTCTCCGCCCACACCTTCGGATACATCGAGTGCGCGGTGAAGCCGGGCATGGTGTTCAGCTCGTTCACGTACAGCTCGCCGGCCTCCTCGTCATAGAGGAAGTCGACCCGGGCCAACCCCCAGCCGCCGATCGCGGCGAACGCGCGCAGCGACAACTCCCGGATCCGCTCGGTCACCTCGTCCGGCAGCGAGGCGGGGACCACCATCGGGTCGCTGTCGCCGAAGTACTTCTGCCGGTAGTCGAACCAGCCGCCGTTGACCGTGACCTCACCGACCGCCGACGCCTCCGGGTGGCTCCCACCGAGTACGCCGCACTCCAGTTCCCGCGCGGTGACCCCCTGCTCCACGATGACCAGGTTGTCGTGCCGCAGCGCCTCCTCCACCGCCGCCGCCAGGTCGTCGCCGTCACCCACCCGGGAGATCCCGATCGAGGAACCCATCCGGGCCGGCTTGACGAACAGCGGCCGGCGCAGCTCGACCACCAGCTTCTCCGGGTCCTCGGCGGCCCGGTAGGTCGACGCGTCGAAGGAGACGTACGGCGTGACCGGCACCCCCTCGGCACGCAGCGCCCGCTTCATGGCCACCTTGTCCATGCCGACCGCCGAGGCGAGGATGCCGCAGCCCGCGTACGGCACACCGAGCGATTCGAGCAGCCCCTGCACCACACCGTCCTCGCCGAACGGGCCGTGCAGCACCGGGAAGACCACGTCCAGTTCGGCCTGCACCGCACCCGGCGGGTCCGCCGTGGTGACCAGTGCCGTGCCGCGCCGCCACCCGGCCCGCAACTCCACGGCCGGGCCGGTCACCGTGAACCGGTCGTCGATGGCCCGTTCCCCGCCGGTGCCGTCCAGGAACTGACGCAGCACGTCGTCCGGCATCAGCCGGAACCGACCGCTGCGGGTCACCCCGATGGCGACGACCCGGTACCCGCCGCCGGACAGCGCCCGCGCCACCCCGAGCGCCGAGGCGCAGGAGACGTCGTGCTCCGCCGACGGCCCACCGAACAGGACCCCGATCCGTACTTCCGCGCTCATACCGCCGCCCCGCTCGATCATGCTGCCACTCCTTGTCTGGGCAGGACCGGGGTCGCCAGCCGGGCGACCAGGTCCGCTTCCACGTTTCCGCCGGTCAGCACCACGCCGACCGTGCGCGGTCGAGAGCCGCTGCCCGGTGCGGCGACCGGTGCGGCGGTGCCGGCGACCACCC
>NZ_SISL01000369.1:0-5822 GCF_004307965.1 Verrucosispora sp. SN26_14.1
GCGTCAGATGTGTCTCAGAGACAGTCCGGGTGGCGGTGGCCGTGGCCGTGGCGGCGGTGCCGCCGGTGCCTTCGGCCGTCCGGGTGGCAAGCCGACCCGTGGTCGCAAGTCCAAGAAGCAGCGCAGACAGGAGTTCGACAACCTGTCGGCCCCGACCATGAGCTCGGGTGCTCCCCGGGGTCAGGGGCAGGTGGTCCGGCTCTCCCGTGGCGCCTCGCTGTCGGACTTCGCCGACAAGATCAACGCCAACCCGGGTTCGCTGGTCCAGGAGATGTTCAACCTGGGCGAGATGGTCACCGCGACCCAGTCGTGCTCCGACGACACCCTGCTGCTGCTGGGTGAGCACCTCGGCTTCACCGTGCAGATCGTCAGCCCGGAGGACGAGGACCGCGAGCTGCTCGCGCAGTTCAACATCGACCTCGACGCCGAGGTCGCGGAGGACCGCCTGGTCAGCCGTGCGCCGGTGGTGACCGTCATGGGTCACGTCGACCACGGTAAGACCAAGCTGCTCGACGCGATCCGCAAGGCGAACGTGGTGGCCGGCGAGGCCGGTGGCATCACCCAGCACATCGGCGCCTACCAGGTCCACGTCCCGCACGAGGGCGAGGACCGGGCGGTCACCTTCATCGACACCCCGGGTCACGAGGCGTTCACCGCCATGCGTGCCCGTGGTGCCCAGGTCACCGACATCGTGATCCTGGTGGTGGCGGCCGACGACGGCGTGATGCCGCAGACCATCGAGGCGCTCAACCACGCCAAGGCGGCGGACGTGCCGATCGTGGTCGCGGTCAACAAGGTCGACAAGCCGGAGGCGAACCCGGACAAGGTCCGCCAGCAGTTGACCGAGTACGGCCTGGTCGCCGAGGAGTACGGCGGCGAGACCATGTTCGTCAACGTGGCCGCGAAGCCCGGCATCGGCATCGAGGAACTCCTCGAGGCAGTGCTGCTCACCGCCGACGCGTCGCTGGAGCTGACCGCTCCGACCGACGGGCCGGCGCAGGGTGTGGCCATCGAGGCGCACCTGGACAAGGGTCGCGGTGCGGTGGCGACGGTGCTGGTGCAGAAGGGCACCCTGCGGGCGGGCGACTCGATCGTCGCCGGTGGGGCGCACGGCCGGGTCCGGGCGATGCTCGACGAGAACGGCAACCAGGTCACCGAGGCCGGTCCGGCGCGTCCGGTCCTGGTCCTCGGCCTGACCGCGGTGCCCGGCGCGGGCGACACCTTCCTCGCCGCGGCGGACGACCGCACGGTGCGGCAGATCGCCGAGCAGCGCCAGGCACGGCGGCGGGCGGCGGCGTTCGCCAACTCGCGTGGCCGGGCCACCCTCGAGACGCTCATGGAGCAGCTCAAGGAGGGCGAGAAGACGTCGCTCAACCTCATCCTCAAGGGCGATGTCTCCGGTTCCGTGGAGGCCCTGGAGGACGCGCTGTTCAACCTGGACATCCCCGAGGAGGTCCAGCTCAAGGTCCTCGACCGGGGCGTCGGCGCGATCACCGAGAGCAACGTCATGCTCGCGAGCGCCTCGTCCGAGCCGGTCACGATCATCGGCTTCAACGTGCGGGCCTCGAACAAGGTCCGCGAGATGGCCGACCGCGAGGGCGTGGAGATCCGGTACTACACCGTCATCTACCAGGCCATCGAGGAGATCGAGGCGGCGCTCAAGGGCCTGCTCAAGCCGGAGTACGAGGAGGTCGAGCTCGGCAGCGCGGAGATCCGCGAGGTCTTCCGCTCGTCCAAGATCGGCAACATCTCCGGTTGCATCGTCCGGTCGGGCATCATCCGACGCAACGCGAAGGCGCGCCTGCTGCGCGACGGCACGGTCGTGGCGGACAACATCACGATCAGCTCGCTCAAGCGCTTCAAGGACGACGCGACCGAGGTCCGCGAGGGCTTCGAGTGTGGTCTGACGCTGGCCGGTTACAACAACGTGCAGCCGGGCGACATCATCGAGACCTTCGAGATGCGGGAGAAGGTTCGCGCCTGATCCGGTAGTGACGCACTGATCGAGGGGTTTACGCCGAATGGCGTAAACCCCTTGATCATGCGGGGTGGGGTGCGGGTAGTGTCCGCAGCGATGTTCACCGCAACCGCAGTGTTCGACCTGCTGCTGCCGGGCGACTCCCGGTCGCTGAAGGCGAAGAGATCGTACGTACGGCCGATCGTGGCGGCGCTGCGCCGCTTCGAGGTCTCGGCCGCCGAGGTGGGTGCGCTCGACCTGCACGGGCGAGCTGAGATAGGAGTGGCGGTCGTGGCCGCGGAGGCGGCGCACGCCCGTGAGGTGCTCGACTCGTGCGAGCACCTGGTGGCCGGTCGACCGGAGGTCGAGTTGCTGTCGGTACGCCGCCGGCTGCACGGCGAGGACGACTGACCGGTGGCGGGTGCGGCCCCCTGCCGCCCCGCGCGCCGGAGCACGTGGCGCGGGTAGGGTTTCCAGTGTTGGGGTCGGTGCGGGCTCCGGTGACGGCGTCGCCGGTTCCGGCCGGCAGCGGGACGCCGTGGAGGTGGCGGAGATGACGGATCCGGCCAAGGTACGTCGGCACGCGGAGCGGGTGCGTGAACTGGTCGCGTCGGTGGTGCGGAGCCAGATCAAGGATCCGCGGCTCGGCATGATCACTATCACCGACGCCCGGATAACCGCCGACCTGCGCGACGCCACGGTCTTCTACACCGTGCTCGGTGACGCGGCGGCGCAGGCGGGTACCGCCGCCGCGCTCGACAGCGCGAAGGGCATGCTGCGCAGCACCGTCGGCAAGGCGCTCGGATTGCGTCACTCGCCGACCCTGACGTTCGTCCTGGACGACGTGCAGGACCAGGTGAAGCACATCGACGACCTGCTCGCGGCGGCCCGGACGGCCGACGCGGAGGTGCAGCGCCTCGCCGCCAAGGCCGCGTACGCCGGTGAGGCCCAGCCGTACCGGCTCGACGACGAGGACGACGAGCCCGACGAGGCCGAGAACGAGACCGGCACCGGTGACACGGACGACACCCGGAGCGGGGATCGGCGGTGACCGCCCCCTCCGGCGGTGCGCTGACCGAGTCGGGCCCGGGTGCGGCGTTGCCGAGTCCGGCCCGCCCCGGTGCGGCCGGGGGAGCGGCGGGTGCCGCCGACCCGGACGCGGCGACCACCGGAGCCTCGACGGCGACCTCCTCGGGCGGGTCCGCGCCGAGTGAGGCCGACTGGGCCGCTGCGGTGGCCGCGGTGCGCCAGGTGGTGCCCGCCGGCCGGGTGCTGCTGATCTGCCACGTGAACCCGGACGGCGACGCGCTGGGCAGCATGCTCGGCTTCGGGCTCGGGCTGCGGCAGCTCGGCGTACGCCGATTGCAGGCGACCTTCCCCGGGCCGCCGGAGGTGCCTGATCCGTTCCGTGGCCTGCCCGGGCTGGATCTGCTGGTCCCCGAGACCGAGGCCGACCCGGAGCCGGACCTGGTGATCTGTTTCGACGCGGCCAGCGACTCGCGCCTCGGTGACCTGGCCGACCGGTTGGCCGGTCCGGGCAGCGCACTGGTGCTCGACCACCACGCCTCCAACGTCGGCTTCGGTGACGTCAACCTGGTCGACCCGGCGGCGGCGGCGACCTCGGTGGTCGCGGAGGAACTGCTGGCCCGGCTCGGCGTCCCGTTGGACGCCGGCATCGCCGAGTGCCTGTACGTGGCGCTGAGCACCGACACCGGCTCGTTCCGGTTCGACGCGACCACGCCGGCGGTGCACGAGATGGCGGCCCGCCTGATCTCCACCGGCATCCGGCCGGGGGAGATCTCCCGGCGGGTCTTCGACAGTCGACCGTTCGGCGCTGTGCGCCTCTTCGGCGAGGTGCTCGGCCGGGCCCGGCTGGAGCCCGAGGCGGCGTCCGGGCATGGCCTGGTCTGGACGTACGCGACCCAGGACGACCTGGCCCGGCACGACCAGCGGCCGTACGTGCTGGAGGCGCTGATCGATCCGGTGCGGTGCACCGCCGAGGCCGACGTGAGTTGTGTGGTGAAGCAGACCGGGCCGCAGGAGTGGGCGGTGTCGCTGCGCAGCAAGGGCGCGGTGGACGTGAGCCGGGTGGCGGTCGCGCTGGGCGGTGGTGGGCATCGACTCGCCGCCGGGTTCACCGGTCGGGGCAGCGTGGACGAGGTGGTCGACCGGGTACGCGCCGAGTTGGTGGCGCCCGCGCAGGGACGTGACGTCGACCCCGAGGGGTGATTTCAGGGGCGGCTCGGGGGAGTGTTGCCGTACCGCCGCCGGGAGATGACGGGGAGAATCGAGTGATGGAGCAGCCCCACGACCTCACGATCGACGCTCCCCGTACGTGGGAGAGACCGGTCGTCTGCGTACCGGTGCTGGTGGCCCTCTCGCTGGTCGGCGGACGGTTCCCGTCGTTCTCCACGGAGGCCAACCTCTACGTGTTCGGCACCGGCGGGCTGCTGATCTGGCTGGGCCTGACCAAACGGGTGCAGGCCCGTCCGGCACCCGAGCGCCTGGGTTCCGGCGCGGTCTGGTGGACGCTGCCGGTGGTGGTGTTCGGGGTGTTCGAGGGGGCCACGTTCGTCGCGGCGGCCGGTGACGACTTCCCCACCTTCTCGCTGCTGGCCGACCCGTTGCTGGAGGACCGGCTGGTCCGGTCCGCCGCCTGGTTGGTCTGGCTCTCGGCGTTCTGGGGGTTGGTGCGCCGATGATGCGGTATCTGGCGATCGGCGGGTTCCTGGTCGGTCTGGCGCTGTTCGCGATGGTCGAGTGGATGGCGCGGCGGGAGGGCTCGCGTATCCCGACGCTCGGCGAGATGTGCGCGTACGTGATGCGCTACGAGGTCGGTCCGGTTCCGGTGGGCCGGATCGGGATGTTCGGCTTCTGGTGGTGGGTGGGCTGGCACTTCCTGGCCAGGTGACCGGGATCCGACCGGTCCAGATGGCGGGAACAGCACGCACCATGTGGACCTGAACGATAACTTGGGAATAGACCTGTGCTGCTGTGGCGCGGGTCACGGGAGCGGAGCCCTACCCGGCGTCGCTTCCCCTCCAGGGTCGACCGACCCGGGCCGCCACCACACCACCCGTCCATAGCTCCGGTGATCCTGGGGCCGGTTTCGGGTGCCTGTCGTACACCGCCCGTGATGCCGTCGCGCCAGTCGGCGCGCGCCCTGGAAGGGGTCCGCCATGCCCGCCAAGCCCAAGCCCGAGACCACCGACGAGGCCCGCGAGCAGGCCCGCCGCGCCCTGCAGACCTCCATGGACACCCGTCAGTGACCGTACGCGACCGGCGGTGACGCCGAGCCGCACCACGCGTACGGCGTCACCGCCCCGGATCGCCTGACGGTCCCGACGCGGCCCGTGCCACCGGCTGCGTACCGCTCATCACCTGTCCTCCCGCCGCCCTGGCGGACGTCCCCCGGCGGGTAAGTGGCGCAGGAGCTTGCTCTCCTTACACATCGCGTGCCAGGATCGGCGGCGATGAGCCAGACCTCCGTTGCCAGCCGTGTCGCCTCACCGCGCCGGATCGCCGCGCTCGCCCTGCCGGCCCTCGTGGTGCTGGCCGCCGAGCCGATCTACGTCCTCGTCGACACCGCCGTCGTCGGCCACCTGGGCCGCGTGCCGCTCGCCGCGGTGGCGGTCGGCGGCACCGTGATGACCCTGACCGCCTGGCTGGGCACCGTGGTCGCCTACGGCACCACCGGGCGCGCCGCCCGCCGTTTCGGCTCCGGTGACCGGGGCGCCGCGGTGGCCGAGGGCGTGCAGTCCTCCTGGCTGGCCTTCGGTGTGGGGTTGCTGGTCGTGGTCGCGATGCAGTTCGGTGGCGGCGCGCTGGCCGGTGCCCTCGCGGGCGGCGGCGAGGTGGGCGAGGC
>NZ_SISL01000037.1:0-26270 GCF_004307965.1 Verrucosispora sp. SN26_14.1
GGTGCCGGCCGGCGGGGGGGCCGTGGTCGGGTTGGCGGGCGGGGCCACGGTGCCGGGGTCGGTCGGCGGGGCGACCGTGCCCGGGTCAGCCGGGGGAGTGACCGCGTCGGGAGCGACCGGGGTGGTCTCCTCCGGCGCGGCGGTCGCCGCGGTCAGCGTGGTCTGCCGCGCGCGGTCGGTGTCGGCCGCCGTGACGCCCAGGAAGATCCCGGCCGCCGCGAGGACCGCCGCGGCGCCGCCGACCGACGCCAGGATCAGGGGGTTGCGCTTCATTGGTGCCACCTCTCCTCGGTTGATGCACACAGCATCTGTCGCGGCGGGATAGCGGCGCGCTGTCCGAACACTAAGGCCGGGTTAAAAGCGCTCGGCGATCTTCGGCGTGCCCAGGACGAGCACCACCTCGGCGCCGCCACCGGGACGTTCGCCCAGTTCCAGCCGGCCGCCGCTGGCCTGGGCGGCCCGGCGGGCGATGTCCAGCCCCAGGCCGGTCGACCCGGCCTGGCTGGCTCCGCGCCGAACCGACTCGGCGGCGATGCCGGGGCCCTCGTCGGCCACCGCCAGCACCACCCGGTCGCCGTCGGGAGCGAGTCGCACGGCGAAGGCGGTGCCGTCGGGGGTGTGCGCGAAGACGTTGCCGAGCAGCGCGTCCACTGCCGCCGCCAGCTCGTCGACGGGGACGCCGACCGGCAGCGGGCCGGGTGCCAGGTCGAGGTCGACCGCCCGGCCGGTCTCCTCGGCCAGCACCGACCAGAAGGCCACCCGCTCGGTCACCGTCGCCACGGCGTCGGTGACCACCGCACCGTCGGCGGGCGTACGCCAGCGGGCCTGCCGGATCAGACCGGTGACCGCCCGTTCCAGCCCGTCCACCGCACCGGCGATCCGGGCGGCGTCCTGCGGATCGGTCAGCGACTCGGCCTCCAGCCGCAGCGCGGTCAGCGGGGTCCGCAACCGGTGGGACAGGTCGGCCACCTGCTCGCGTTCCTGCACCAGCAGTTCCTGGATCCGTCCGGCCAGGTGGTTGAGGGCACCACCCACCTCGCGCAGCTCCGCCGGCCCGGACGGCTCGACCCGCGCGTCCAGTTCGGCGTTGGCCAGCCGGTGCGACACCGCCGACAGCTCACCGATCGGGCGGACCAGGGTGCGGGCCAACCGGTCGGCCACCGCGAGACCGATCAGCACCAGCAGCAGTCCGAGCAGGGAGAGCACCAGCCAGGCCCGGTCCACCCCGTGGGTCAGCTCGGCCTCGGAGACGAAGGTGCGGATGACCGCGGTGCCGTCCGTACGGCCCTGTACCGCGATCACCACCTCGCGGCCCTCCGGCGTCTCGGCCGTCAGGCTCTGCCCCCGGGCGGCCAGCTCGACGGCGGGCGTACGCGGTGCCGGTGCGCCGAGCTGTTCGCCGTCGGGGAGGAAGACACTGACCGGGCGGCCGGACTGGACGAGTTGGTCGACGGTCAGCCGGACGGTCTCGGAGTCGGCGGTGCCGACCACCGGGGCGAGACCCTGCACGTCGGCGGTGGCCCGTGCGGTCGCCCGGTCCTCGGCGGAGGTCCGCAGCAGCAGCGCCAGCGGCACCAGGAAGGCGATCACGATGAGCACGCTGACGGCGGTGACCAGCAGTGCCAGGCGCGCCCTCATCGTGGTGCCTCGGGCGAGACCAGCCGGACCCCCACCCCGCGCACGGTGTGCAGGTAACGCGGCTGCTGGGCGCTCTCGCCGAGTTTGCGGCGCAGCCAGGACAGGTGCACGTCGACGGTCTTGTCCGCGCCGCCGTACGGGATCTGCCACACCTCGGTGAGCAGCTCGCGTTTGGTCACCACCTCGCCGACCCGGGTGGCCAGGTGGCGCAGCAGGTCGAACTCGCGCGGCGTCAGCTCGACCGGCGCGCCGTCCAGGCTGACCTGCCGTGCCCGGGGGTCGATCCGCAGCCCGCCGACGACCACCGTCGGGTCCTCCTCGGCCGGTCCGCCCGGCCCGCGTCGCAGCACCGCGCGGACCCGCGCGTCGAGTTGGGCGGCGGTGAACGGCTTGACCACGTAGTCGTCGGCCCCCGCGTCGAGGACCCGGACGATCTCCGTCTCGTCGTCGCGGGCGGTGGCGATGATGACCGGCACCGCGCTGACCGCGCGCAGCATCCGGAGCAGTTCGCGGCCGTCCAGGTCGGGCAACCCGAGGTCGAGCACGACCAGGTCGGGGCGGTCGTCGAGCGCGTCGCGGAGCCCGGCCATCGCGGTCGACGCCGCCGCCACCGCGTGTCCCCGCTCGCGCAGCGCCCGCACCAGCGGGGTGCGGATGGTCAGGTCGTCCTCGATGAGCAGCAGGCGGGCCACAGCAGGCAGGGTATATCCGCCCGGGCGCGCCGGCGGCGTCCGTTAACCCTCCCTTAGCCTTCCCCGAAGGTCGGCTCAACCCGCGATCAGGGATAGTCGGGTGATGGGACGTCGCACGCTCCTCGCCGTCGCCGGGTGGCTGGCCACCGCGGTGGTCGCCACGCTGATCGGAGTCGCCGCCATCCGGCTGGTGGGGGAGAGCCTCACCAGCACGCCGGGCGGCGTCCGCAGCCAGGAGGAGATCGCCCGCGAACTGGCCGCGCCGCCCCGGCCGACCGGACCGACGAGCGGTACGCCGGGCCAGACCGGTACGCCGGACCCGACGGCCACGGCCCCGGTGAGCCCGACCGCCTCGACGAGTCCCACTCCGGAGCCGTCCCACCGGCGCAGTTTCTCCAACCAGGGCGGCAGCGTGGTGGCCGAGTGCGTGCCGGGCGGGGTGTGGCTGGCGTCCTGGTCGCCGAAGCAGGGTTACTCGGTCGAGGACGTGGACCGGGGGCCGGACGACGACGCCGAGGTGAAGTTCGTCGGTCCGAGCGGCGAGCACGAGCTGTCGGTGCGGTGCACCGGTGGCGTACCGGTGCTCGACCTCGACGACTGACGACACACACCCGACTACGGAAGTTCCGTCGCAGGTCAGAGCCTTGATCGAGATGTCGATTGTCCTTGATCGGACAGCCTGTCGTGTGGCTGTCGACGGGGAACGCGACATACGTTCGATGCACAAAGGGTGCTGATCGGTGCTGATCCTTCTTAGTCGCCCCAATCAACTCAACACGTCTCGGCCGCCCGGCCGGCTGGAGAGGAGAACGATGTCCAGCGCGAGAGCCAGGAGCAGGCGGGCGACCCAGCCGGCGCCAGGCGAGGAGACCACGGCCCGTGCCGACGCCGCGCACACCACCTGCGGCGGCGCCGGCATGCCGTCCACGGCGAGGGTGCTGTTCGCCGTGGTCAGCGCGAACGGTGTCCTGGTCCGGGGGATGGGCGCCGCGACCGCCGACCGGTTGAGCACCGGGATGTACCAGGTGGTCTTCGACCAGGACGTGACCGCCGCCGGATGTGTCGGCACGGTGGGGCTGTCGGGCAGCTCGGGGCTGGCGCCGTCCGGCCAGATCGCCGTCGCCGGGCGTACCGGCATCCCGAACGCGGTCTTCGTCACCACCTTCGACAGCGCCGGGGCCTCTGCCGACCGGCCCTTCCATCTGGCCGTCCTGGCGTAGCCGTGGAGTGCACCGTCCCGGCGTGGCCGCACGGACGGGGCACCGACCGAGGTCCGGGCACGAGCGCACGGCGCCGTTCGATCCGAGGACCCGAACGTCGCCGCGCTCAGCCGTCTCCCGCCACCGCAGCCGTACGGCGGTACGTCGACGGGGACCTGGCATGGCCGACCAGTGCCGGCCGGTCGTGTCGATCCCCGTTCGGCGTGCCTCCAAACCCTCGGATCGTTCGCAATTCCACTATCTGCAAGTCCCGGCGTGGAGCGGGTCGCAACGGGGTATGTCCCGGTCATGGAGCACTTCACTATCGCCACGGTCGCCGAGAAGAGCCCGGACTTCCGGCGCGTGCTGTGGACCGGGAAGCACACCCAACTGGTGATCATGACGATTCCGGCGGGCGGTGAGATCGGCGAGGAGGTCCACGAGGACATCGACCAGATCCTCACCTTCGTCAGCGGCACCGGCGAGGCCCGGGTGGCCGGCGAGAAGCGCGAGGTCGTGCAGGGAGACCTCGTGGTGGTGCCGGCCGGGACGAAGCACAACTTCGTCAACACCGGACCGAACCCGCTGGTGCTCTACACCGTCTACGGGCCGCCGGAGCACGCCGACCAGGCGGTGCACAAGACGAAGGAGGAGGCCGACGCGGCCGAGGCCGCCGGCGAGGACGAGCCGCCGACCTCCTGACCCGTCCCGCCGGCCCGGGCCTCCGGGCCGGCGTGATGTGGACGAGGATCCGGGTACGCGCACCGGATGGTGCAGCCGCCGATCTCCGACTACGCGTTCCTCTCCGACTGTCGATCGGGGGCGTTGGTCGGGCGGGACGGCTCCGTCGACTGGTGGTGCCCGAACAGGTTCGACTCGCCCGCCGTGTTCGCCCGGCTGCTCGACGCCGACGGCGGCCACTGGCGGCTCGCGCCGGTCGCCGCCGGGAGCGCCAGACACCGGGTGCAGCGGGCGTACCGACCGGACACCCTGGTGCTGCGGACCGTGCACCGGACCCCGGAGGGCAGCGTCGCGGTGACGGACGCGCTCGCCGCCGAGGCCGGTGCCCGGGGCCACGAACTCGGCCTGCGGTCGCCGGCCGTGCTGCTCCGCGTCGTGGAAGGACTCTCCGGCCGGGTACGAATGGCGCTCGACTTCCAGCCCCGGCCGGAGAACAGCCTGCTCACCCCTTACTTCTGCGAACTCGACGACGGTGGGGTGCGGGCCGTCGCCGGGCCGGTCGAGTTGACGCTGCGCTGCGCCGGGATGCGGCTGACCGCCGAGCACGACCGGGTGCGGCACGTCTTCGAGGTCGACGAGGGGCAGGTGCTCGGCTTCGAGGTCGCGTACGCCCCCGCCTACGGCGAACGGCCCCCCGCGCTGGACCCGGTCCGGCGGCTGGCGGACACCGTGCAGGCCTGGCGTTCCTTCCGCGACACGCACCACTACGACGGCCGGTACCCGGACCTGGTCCGACAGAGTGCGACCGTGCTCATCGGCCTCACGTACGCCCGCAGTGGCGCGGTCGTCGCGGCACCGACCACGTCGTTGCCGGAACGCGTCGGCGGTGACCGCAACTACGACTACCGCTTCTCCTGGCTGCGCGACTTCGCGATGACGATGCGCGCGCTGTGGGTGGCGGCCTGCCCCACCGAGGCGTCGCGGCTGTTCGACTGGTCGGCCCGCTCGATCGGCCGGATCGGTGCCGATCCGGTGCCGGTGATGTTCGGCCCGGAAGGGGAACGGGACGTCTCCGAGCACGACTGCCCCGGCCTGACCGGCTACGCGGGCAGCTCCCCGGTACGCGTCGGCAACGACGCCTGGCGGCAGCGCCAACTGGACGTACCGGGCGAGATGGTGTCGGCGGTGTGGCGTCTGCGCGACTACCTCGGCGAGCCGTTCGGCACCGAGGTGCGGGAGATGGTGCTCGGCCTCACCGAACAGGTGGCCGCCACCTGGCACCTGCCGGACCGGGGCATGTGGGAGACCCGCGACACCGACCGGCACTACGTGGCGTCGAAGGCGCTCTGCTGGGTGGCGATGGACAAGGCCGTACGGCTGGCACCCCACCTCGGCGAGCGGGCCGATCCGAGACGCTGGGCGGGCGTCCGGGACGAGATCCGCGCCGCCGTGCTCCGCGACGGCTTCAGCCGGGAGCGGGGTGTCTTCACCGGCGCGTTCGGCTCGCCCGAGCTGGACGCCGCAGTGCTGTACCTGCCGGTGGTGGGCTTCCTGCCGGCGACCGACCCCCGGATGCGCGCGACCATCGACGCCGTGGAGCGGGAACTCGGCGGCGAGGGCGGCCTGATCCGCCGCTGGGACACCGACCCGGCCGGCTTCCTGCTCTGCTCGTTCTGGCTGGTGGAGTGCCTGGTGCTGGCCGGCGAACAGGAGCGGGCGGCCCGGCTGTTCACGCAGGTGGCCGGGCACGCCAACGACGTCGGCCTGTTCAGCGAACAGATCGACCTGACCACCGGGGCGCAGCTCGGCAACACCCCGCAGGCGTTGTCGCACATCGGGCTGGTCAACGCCGCCTGGCGGTTGACCGACCCGGCCGCCGAGTGACCGTCCGGGCGTCGCGCGTCAGGCGGGCAGCAGCGGTACGCCGCTCACGTCCACCGTCTCCGGATACTTCAGCCCGGTCCCGGTGTTGAGCACCACCACCCGCTCGCCCGCGCGGATCCAGCCACCGGCGCGCAACCTGCGGGCGGCGGTCAGACAGGCCGCCCCCTCCGGGCAGAGCAGCAGCCCCTCACGAGCCGCGAAGTCCCGCAGGTCGGCGAGGATCTCGGCGTCGTCCACCGCGATCGCGGTTCCGGCGGTGGCGCGTACCGCGGCCAGGATCAACTCGTCGCCGAGCGGCGCCGGCACGGTGATGCCGAACGCCACCGTGTGCGCGTCCGCCCACGGCTGCGCCCGGTCCTCGCCGGCCGCGAACGCGCGCACGATCGGCGCGCAGCCGGTCGACTGCACCGCCACCAGCCGGGGCAGTCTGTCCTCGACCCAGCCCAACTCGCGCAGCTCACCGAGCGCCTTGTGGATGCCGATCAGCCCCACCCCGCCGCCGGTCGGATAGATGATCACGTCGGGCACCTGCCAGCCCAACTGCTCGACGATCTCGTACCCCATCGTCTTCTTGCCTTCGAGGCGGTACGGCTCGCGCAGCGTACCGGCGTCGAAGATCGAACCGGCCGAGGCCGCGACGAGCGCGGCGACCTGCCGCCCGGCGTCGCCGATCAGCCCGTCCACCAGGCGCAGGTCCGCCCCGGCGGCCACGCACTCGCGGCGGCAGATGGTCGGCGCGGACAGCGGCATGGCGATGGTCGCGCCCATCCCGGCGCGGGCCGCGTAGGTGGCCCACGCGGCGCCCGCGTTGCCGTTGGTCGGCATGGCGATCCGCCGCACCCCCAGCTCCCGGGCCCGGGACACCCCCACCGCCGCGCCGCGCGCCTTGAACGAGCCGGTCGGGGTCAACCCCTCGTCCTTGACCAGCAGCTCGTCGACACCGATCTCCGCGCCGTACGACGGAGCACGCAGCATCGGCGTCCAGCCCTCACCGAGCGTGGTGACGTACGCCGGGTCCGCCACCGGCAGCAGCTCCCGATAGCGCCACAGGTCGGCCGGGCGCAGCCCGAACCGTTCCGGCTCCACCGTCCGCCGCACCGCCGCCAGGTCGTAGCGGGCCAGCAGCGGCGAGCCGCACGAGCAGAGGTTCTGCGGTACGCCGGAGTCGTGCTCGGTGCCGCAGCGCGGGCACTCCAGGTGGGTCAGGTGCACGATGGCCCCCTCAGCTCACGTCGACGCTGCGCCATGCCGGGCTGCGCCGTCCGGGCTCGTAACCGGAGTCCAGCCGCTTCGCCACGACCCCGGGCAACCCCTGCTCACGGGCGGTGCGCAGGGCCTCGGCGCCGGTGCCGGGGAACCACGGCGGAGTCTGCCAGTGCGGCCCGGCCAGCGCCAGACCGTCGAGCAACTCCCGGCGCTGTGGATAGGGCAGGTCGACGCTGCTCACGCCCTCCAGCCAGAGCAGGTCGACCAGCAGATACTGGGCGTCGGAGGTGCTCCGGCCACCCCGGGCGGGTCGAACCCGGCCGGTCCTGTCGATGCGGACCAGGACGCCGTCGAGCACCGCCTCGGTCGGTGCCAGCGCCTCGGCCATCGGGCGCAGCCAGGGGTACCCGCCGGTGATCTCCGCCCCGTCCTCGGCGAGCAGCCGCAACCGCCCGCCCGACACGTACGCCGTCGCGCGTACCCCGTCCCAGCGCAGCTCGTACCCCCAGTCGGCCTGGTCGGCGGGGAGCCGGCGGGCCGGTGTGGGGCGCATCGGCGCGACCTGCTCGGGCATGCTGGTCCAGCCGGGCGGCGGCGGATCGGTGCGTCGCACCATCCAGTCCCGGCCGTCGCGGCCACCGGCGGCGAACAGCACGTACCGCCCGGTGGTGCGCCGGCCGCGCAGTTCCACCACCACCTCGCGCTCCTGCCACTTCTCGCAGCGGTAGGTGCCCCGATCGTGAACGATCATGCGTCCGCCGCCGTACTCGCCGGCCGGGATCTCACCGGAGAAGTCCAGGTACTCCATCGGGTGGTCCTCGGTGTGCACGGCCAGGTGGTTGCGGCCCGGCTCGCGGGGCAGCCCGCGTGGCACCGCCCACGAGGCCAGCACCCCGTCGTGCTCCAGCCGCAGATCCCAGTGCAGGCTGCGGGCGTGGTGCTGCTGGATGACGAAGCGGCCCCGGTCCGCGCCGGCCCGGCGACTCCGGGACGCCGGCACCGGTTCCGGGGTACGCGCCGCGTCGCGCTTGCGCCGGTACTCCTCCAGCCGGTCAGCCACGATGACATTCTCCGGCAAACCGGGGCGGCGTGCCCGGGTCCGGGAATGGCGGCGACGATCAGGGGTAGAACAGTCGGTATGGACCACGTCGACCAGCCCACCGCCGTCCTCCCCGGTGACGTCCGAATCCCCCTGCTCGGTTTTGGAACCTGGCAGGCCACCGGCGAGACCGGCTACAAGGCGGTGCTCGCCGCGCTGGACGCGGGCTACCGGCACATCGACACCGCCACCATGTACGGCAACGAGGAGGAGGTCGGCCGAGCGGTCCGCGAGAGCGGGCTGCGCCGCGAGGACGTCTTCATCACCACCAAACTGCCGGCCGACCAGGTCGGTCGGGAACGCGAGACGATCGAGGCGAGCCTGCGCGCCCTCGGCCTCGACTACGTCGACCTGTGGCTGCTGCACTGGCCGCCCAGCGACCCCGGCGCCCTGATCCCGACCTGGCGCGAGATGCTCGCCGCCCGGGACGCGAACCTGGCCCGCGCGGTCGGCGTGAGCAACTTCAGCACCCCGCAGATCGACGAGCTGATCCAGGCCACCGAGGAGAACCCGGCGGTCAACCAGATCAAGTGGAGCCCCCGGCTGTACGACCGGCAGCGGCACGCCGAACACCGTGACCGGGGCGTGGTGCTGGAGGGCTACAGCCCGTTCAAGGCCAGCGACCTGTCGGACCCGGTGCTGACCCGGATCGCTGGCGCACACAACGTCTCGCCGGCCCAGGTGGTGCTGCGCTGGCACCTCGACCACGAGATCGTGGCGATCCCCAAGTCGGTGACCCCGGACCGGATCCGGGCCAACGCCGACGTCTTCGGCTTCTCCCTCACCGCCGAGGAGATCCGCGACATCGACGCACTGGGCTTGTGAAAGGAGGGGTCCCCTGCTAACGCCTCGTGCATAGCAGGGGACCCTTTTTAACGTCAGGAGCGGGTGCAGGGCGTCACCGAGCCGCCGCGTTCCCAGCGGTGCAGCACGAGCTGGCGTCGTCCCTCGTCGACGACGACCGGCTCGTCCCCGGTCGGCCGGTAGCCGACCGCCCGAGCGGTGGCCATGCTGCCCGTATTGTCCGCCTCGATCTCCAAGTACGTCGTGGGCAGGCCCGGGATCGAGTCGGCGTACGCGGTCAGCAGTCGCAGCGCCCGGGCGGCCAGCCGCTCGCCCCGATAGGGCGGCCCGGCCGCGTACCCGATGCCGCCGGTGACCAGGTTGAGCATCACCTCGCCCCGGGCCAGGTCGTCGGCGTCGGTGACGGCCAGGTACAACCGCTCCCGGGAGGCCCGCGCCTTCGCCAGGTACGCCTCGGCCGCAGCCCGGTCGAAGGGCGTGGCGACCGGCAGCCGATGGGCCATCTCCGGATGATCGAAGATCACGACGAGCTGAGGCAGGTCGTGTACCGCCCACGGGCGCAGCACGAGCCCGTCGCCGTCGAGGCGAATCTGCACGGCCTCGGTCCTCTCGCCGGCTGGATGTTAGGAAGGGTCCCCTCCTATGCGCGAGGCGTTAGGAGGGGACCCTTCCTTACATCAGGTTAGGAGCGGGTGCAGGTGGCGCCGTTGAGGGTGAAGGTGGTGGGGGAGGAGTACGACCCGCTCAGCGAGCCCTGGTAGCCGAAGCTGGCCGTGGCGCCGGGGGCGAGGGTGCCGTTCCAGGTGATGTTCCGCGCGGTCACCGAGGATCCGCTCTGGCTCACCGTGGCGTTCCAGGAGCTGGTGATCTGCTGTCCGGAGGGCAGTGAGTACGCCAGCGTCCAGCCGTTGAGGGTGCTCGACCCGGTGTTGGTGATCTGCACGTCGGCGGTGAAGCCGTTGTTCCACGAGTTGGCGGTGTACTTGACCGCGCACGCGCCGCTGCCCGAGGGCGGCGGGGTGGTGGTGGGCGGCGGGTTGGTGCCGCCGCCGTTGACCGAGGCCGAGAAGTTGGTGACGGCCAGGCCGGCGCCGCCCTGCCAGGGCTCGAAGCCGGCCTGGATGCTGGTCAGGTACCAGGAGTTGGTGATCGCGCCCCGGTTGCGGGTGTCGTTGATGAAGGCCAGCAGGTTGAGGTTCGCGCTGCTGATGGCCGACGGCGACAGGTACGAGATGACGTTGTTGGAGCCGTTGCTGCCGCGCCAGACCTCCCAGTTCCGGCCGTCGATGTTCGCGTTGCCGACGGGGGAGCCGATGGGCTGGATGGAGCCCTGGCGGTTGAGCCAGATCATGATCTCCATCTGGTTCACGCCGTCGCGCTTCGGCGACGGGTCGAGCCAGATGTCGTACGAGGCGTTGTAGGTGGCCCCGCTGACGTACCGGTAGTTGATGCTGCTGCTCGCGCTGCTGATCTGGCTGACCTGGATCGGCAGGTTGGTGCCGGGGGAGCAGTTGGTGTAGTGGCAACCGACGAAGACCGACGGGTACGCGGTGGGAGCACCGTTGGTCGGGCTGCTGCCGTTCTGGGTTCTGATCTCGAAGCCGCTGCTGGTCACGTTGATGCACTGCTCGGCGGTGGTGCCCCAACGGTTGTTCTGCACCACGTAGCGGTTCTGGATCACCGTGCTGCCGTACTGCTCGCAGATCAGGGTGTCGGCGGAGGCGGTGCCGCCGAGGGCCACGGCGACGGTGGAGCCGGCGGCGAGCAGGCCGACGGCCGTGATGGCCCGCAGGATACGTCTCATGATGCTCCTTGCGCTGCGGCGTCAGGGACGCCGGGACGGTGTGCGAGTGGAGCGGAGGGAGGTGCTCGCCGCCGGGGGTGGGTGGCTCCGGGAGCGCTCCCATGTGCTCATCGTCACATTTACATACTTGAAACAACGGGCGCAACCGACCGGGGTTATTGAGGGGAATTATGAGGTGTGTCACGTACGCGCCGACGGGTCGGCGCAAGGCCCCCGGCCGGGCGCTGGGCGGCGCCGGCGGGAGGGATCGCCGCGCCGAGGGATGTCCGTCGTGGGCTGGTTGCCTCTGGCGTGCACCGATTGCGCCGAGTAGTGTCTTGCCTCCAACGCGTGCCGACCACTCCGGAGGCGTACAACCCCATGCGTAGCTCCCCCCTGCGCATTCTCGTCGTCGGCGCGGGCATCGCCGGTCTGGCCGTGGCCCGGGCGCTGCGCCTGGCGGGTTTCCGGCCGGACGTGACCGACAAGGCGCCCCCGGGCGAACTCGCCGACGCCGGCCTCTACCTGCCGGGCAACGCCGCCCGCGCGCTGCGCCGACTCGACCTGGACGACCCGGTACGCCCCTACGGGCAGGTCATCCACCGCCAGCGCTTCCTGGACGCGGACGGCGTACCGCTGTGCGAGGTCGACCTCGACACACTCTGGGCCGGCGTCGGCGAATGCCGCGCCTTGCCCCGCGCCGACCTGCACCGGGTCCTGCTCAGCGGGGCCGGCGGCGCGGTCCGGCACGGCGCCGAGGTCCGCACCATCGACCTGCTGGCCAACACCGTCGGCGTCACCTTCGTCGACGGCACCCAGACCGAGTACGACCTGGTCATCGGTGCCGACGGTCCGCGCTCCTCGATCCGGGCGCTGGCCGCGCTCGGTGGACCGCCCCGCCCCGCCGGTCAGGTGGTCTACCGCAGTGTCGTCCGCGACGGGCCGACCGTCCGGGACTGGACCGCGCTGCTCGGTCAACGCAGCGGGATCCTGGTGGTGCCGATCGGTGCCGGTCGGCTGCACTGCTACGCGGACGAGGCCGGCACCGCGTCGCCGGCCGACCCGAGGGCCCGGCTGCGGGAGCTGTTCGGCGAGTACGGCGGCCCGGTGCCCGAAGTGCTCGACGCGCTCGGGACGGTGCACGCCAGCGTCACCGACGAGGTCGAACTCGGTCGCTGGCACCGGGGCCGGGTGCTGCTGGTCGGTGACGCCGCCCACGCCACCGCGCCGACGCTCTCCCAGGGTGCCGCGATGGCTCTGGAGGACGCGGTGGTGCTCGCCGAGTCGCTGGCCGCCGCCGGCAGCGTCGAGGCGGCGCTGACCGCGTACGAGAGCCGCCGCCGACCGCGTACCCGATGGGTGCGGGACCGGACCCGGGACCGCAACCGCACCCGCGACGTGCCGCCGGCGCTCCGCGACCCGTTGTTGCGCGGACGCGGCGACCGCATCTTCGGCGAGCATTACCGGTTGCTCCTCGGCCCGCTGTGATCCACGCCCGGTGACCCCACGCGGCGCTCTCACCTGCCGGGGACTATCCTCCTTGCGGATGACGGCCCGCAGAGACACGCGTGCCGAGCGGGACAACCCAGAACCGGAGGCCACTCGTGACCACCGTCGCACCCAAGCCGGTCGTGACCCGGCCCTGGCCGGTCCGGGAGCCGGTCAAGGGGTCGGCCATCGCGCGGCTGTTGCGGTCCACGGACGCGAAGCAAATCGGGATCATGTACATGGTCACCGCGTTCGTGTTCTTCATGATCGGTGGCCTGATGGCCCTGATCATGCGGGCCGAGCTGGCCCGGCCCGGGCTGCAGTTCCTCTCGCCCGAGCAGTACAACCAGCTGTTCACGATGCACGGCACGATCATGTTGCTGTTCTTCGCGACGCCGATCGTGTTCGCCTTCGGTAACTACATCGTGCCGATCCAGATCGGCGCGCCGGACGTCTCCTTCCCGCGACTGAACAGCTTCGCCTACTGGCTGTACCTGTTCGGTGGCACCATGGCCACCGCCGGCTTCCTGACCCCGGGCGGCGCGGCGGACTTCGGCTGGACGGCGTACACCCCGCTGAGCACCGTGGAGCACTCTCCCGGCGTCGGCGCCAACATGTGGGTGGTCGGTCTGGCCATCTCCGGTCTGGGCACCATCCTCGGCGCGGTCAACCTGATCACCACGATCCTGACCCTGCGCGCGCCCGGCATGACCATGTTCCGGATGCCGATCTTCACCTGGAACATGCTGGTCACCAGCCTCCTGGTGATCCTGGTCTTCCCGCTGCTGGCCGCCGCGCTGTTCGCGCTCGCCGCCGACCGGCTCCTCGGTGCCCACGTCTACAGCCCGGACACCGGCGGCCCGATGCTGTGGCAGCACCTGTTCTGGTTCTTCGGGCACCCCGAGGTCTACATCATCGCGCTGCCGTTCTTCGGCATCATCAGCGAGATCATCCCGGTCTTCTCCCGCAAGCCGATCTTCGGCTACAAGGGTCTGGTCGCCGCCACCATCGCCATCGCCGGCCTGTCGATGAGCGTGTGGGCACACCACATGTTCGCCACCGGCCAGGTGCTGCTGCCGTTCTTCAGCTTCCTGAGCTACCTGATCGCCGTGCCGACCGGTATGAAGTTCTTCAACTGGATCGGCACCATGTGGCGCGGCCAGATCAGCTTCGAGACGCCGATGCTCTGGTCCGTCGGCTTCCTGGTCACCTTCCTCTTCGGTGGCCTGACCGGCGTGCTGCTGGCCGCCCCGCCGCTCGACTTCCACATGCACGACTCGTACTTCGTGGTGGCGCACTTCCACTACGTGCTCTTCGGCACGATCGTGTTCGCGGTGTTCGCCGGCATCTACTTCTGGTTCCCGAAGATGTTCGGCCGGATGCTGGACGAGCGGCTCGGCAAGATTCACTTCTGGCTGACCATGATCGGTTTCCACACCACGTTCCTGGTGCAGCACTGGCTCGGCAACGAGGGCATGCCCCGGCGGTACGCCGACTACCAGGCCATCGACGGCTTCACCACGCTGAACATGATCTCCACGATCGGCGCGTTCATCACCGGTATCTCCACGCTGCCGTTCATCTACAACTGCTGGAAGGCGTACAAGGCCGGTCCGGTGGTCGAGGTCGACGACCCGTGGGGCCACGGCAACTCGCTGGAGTGGGCGACCACCTCCCCGCCGCCCCTGCGCAACTTCGACCGGATGCCCCGCATCCGCTCCGAGCGCCCCGCGTTCGACGCCAAGTTCCCCGAGCTTGCCGCCGGGCAGAGCCTGGCCGGCCCGCCCGAGGGTGGCTCCAAGCCGCTCACCAGCGAGTCCGACGGCGGTGCCAGCTACCAGGAGGACACCTCCAGCGACATCGATCGCCGCTGACACCACCACACGCACCCACGACGGGCGCCACCCCCACCCGGGGAGGCGCCCGTCGCCCTTTCCACCCAGGGGCCGTACGTCGGGTCGACCACCGGAAACCTGATCGGCGCTGCCGTGCCCCGCTGCGGTGCGGCAGCAACGTCATGGTTGTTGCTGTCTCAGAGCGAGACGAGGCAGTGAAGTTGCTGCCTCGGCCACGGCCGTCGGCAGAGGGCCAGGGCGACGGCCAGGGAGGCGGGTGCGGGTTTGACGCGGCGGCCGTGTCAGGAGGTGGTCGTGGAGAGGGCCGGTGTGGGTTCGTGCTCCGGGCCCGATCGGACCAAGGGGATGGGCGTGGCGTCGGCGGGGACGGTGGGTGGCGGGGTGTCGAGGGTGGTGCGGTCGGCGCGGCGGTGGCGTAGCTCGATCGGGAGGACCGCGAGGGCCACCAGGGCGCCGATCGCGCCGGTGACGGCGAAGCCCCACAGCGGGGTGGAGGCGTCGATTACCGCTCCGGACAGGGGGGCGCCGACGGCGATGCCGACGGTGACGGCCGAGCCGTGCAGGCCCATGGCCTCGCCGCGTACGCCGGCGGGGGCGAGACGGCTCACCGCGTCGGAGGTGGCGGCGATGGTGGGCGCGCAGAGGGCTCCGGCCGGGATCAGGGCCAGGCAGAGCAGCCACCAGTGTGAGCCACCCAACCCGACGGGGATGGTGCACAGGCTCAACGCGCCCATCAGCGCCACGGTGGAGAAGGAGCGGCGGGCGGCGCCGTACGCGAAACCGCCGGCCAGCGACGCCACCGCCCAGACGGCGAGGACCACGCCGGTGAACCCGGCGTCGCCGTTCTCGCGCAGGACCGCGATGACCGCCACGTCGGTGCCACCGAGTACGAGGGTCGCCGCGGTGCTGACGGCGAAGACGGCGATCAGTCGGGAGGTGAGCCACTGGCGTCGGGCGATCCTCGGCTGCGGGCCGGCGGCTGCCTCACCGGCGCTGCGGACCGGCGGGTTGAGCATCCACAGCGCGATTCCGGCGGTGACGATTCCGGCGCCGACCAGGTAGAGCGTGAGGCGCGCGGAGACGGTGGTCACGCCGACCGTGGCGAGCGCCGGCCCGATCATGAAGGACAGCTCGACGGACATCGAGTCGAGCGCGTACGCGGGGCGGCGTTTCTCCGGTGGCACCAGCGCGGCGACGGACTGCCGGATCACCGAGAAGATGGGCAGCGCGAGCAGGCCGGCCAGGAAGGCGGCCGGCAGCAGCAGCGGGTACGAGAGCTGTGGCGCGGTGGACCAGAAGACGGCTTCGGCGACGGTGGTGAGGACCAGGACGGGACGCAGCCCATGGCGGTCCACCAGCCGGCCGAGCAGCGGGGCGCCGACGGCGGCACCGACGGTGATCGCGGCACCGGCCAGTCCGGCGGCGCCGTAGCCGCGCCCGAGGTCCTGCACGACATAGAAGGTCAACGTGACCCCGGTCGCCGTCAGTGGGATGCGCGCTAGTACCGCCACCAGCAGCAACGACCGGAGACCGGGTAGGGCGAGCGCCTCCCGGTAAGGCTTCATGTTCACGTCGGTCCGTACCTCCGCCGGACATCTTCGACGGAGGGTGGTGCCGACGCCAGCCAATTAGCCGATCATGCGTCCCTGATCACAGGGGCGCCGTGCACGGTGATCCCGGCACCCTCGAAGGCGCGCAGCGCGACGTCGGTGGTGTCGGGTGCGACGGCGGCGGTCAGGTCCAGCAGCACGGTGGTGGCGAAGCCCTCGCGGGCGGCGTCCAGGGCGGTCGCGCGGACGCAGTGGTCGGTGGCGATGCCGACCACGTCGACCCGGTCCACCCCGTGTCGGCGCAGCCAGTCGGCCAGTCCCGCGCCGTCGGGGGTCTGCCCTTCGAAGCCGGAGTACGCGGCGGCGTACTCGCCCTTGTGGAAGACGGCCTCGATCCGGTCGGTGGCCAGCTCCGGGTGGAACTCGGAGCCCGTCGTGCCGACCACGCAGTGCCGGGGCCAGGTGCTGACGTAGTCCGGTGCGTCGGCGAAGTGGTTGCCCGGGTCCACGTGGTAGTCCTTCGTCGCCACCACGTGGTCCCAGCGCTCCGGCTCGCCGGCCAGCAGCCGGGAGATCCCGGCGGCGACGCCGGCTCCGCCCGCGACGGCCAGCGAGCCGCCCTCGCAGAAGTCCTTCTGCACGTCGACGATGATCAGCGCGTTGCTCACCGACGCGCTCCTTTCACTCGGCGGGTAGGGCGGTCATCCGGCGGGTACGACGGTGACCGGGATGGCCGGGTCGCCCGCGGAGAGCTTGAGGCCCTCCCACGGGATGGAGATCAGGCACTGGCGCAGGTGTTCGCGCGACTCGTCCAGCGTCGGCAGTTCCACCGGCTCGCCGTCGGCGACGTACGACCGTTGCAGCAGTCGGTCGTGGGAACGGCGGTCCGGCACGCCCTGCGAGACGATGATCTCTTCGGTGGCGGTGCCGGTGGGCTTGTGTCGGCGGACCGCCACCTTGCGCCCGCCGATGGTGGCCTTGTGCTCGGAGCGCTTGACGACCGGCCGCCCCTCGACCTCGACCAGCTTGTAGACCAGGCCGGCGGTGGGCGCGCCGGAGCCGGTGACCACGGCGGTGCCGGCGCCGTACATGTCCACCGGCTCGGCGGCGAGTGAGGCGATGGCGTACTCGTCGAGGTCGCCGGAGACGATGATCTTCGTCTCGGTGGCGCCGAGCGAGTCCAGCAGTTCCCGGGACTGCTGGGCGATCACCGTCAGGTCGCCGGAGTCGATCCGGACCGCCCGCAGCTCCGGCCCGGCCACCTCGATCGCGTTACGGATCCCCTGGCTGATGTCGTACGTGTCGACCAGCAGCGTGGTCTCCTTGCCCAACGTGGCGACCTGCGAGGCGAAGGCGGCCCGCTCGTCGTCGTGCAGCAGGGTGAACGCGTGCGCGGCGGTGCCGGCGGTGGGGATGCCGTACCGCTGGCCGGCGGCGAGGTTGGAGGTGTACCGGAACCCGGCCAGGTACGCGGCACGGGCCGCCGCGACGGCGGCCTCCTCGTGTGCCCGCCGGGAACCCATCTCGATCAGGGCCCGGCCCCGGGCGGCGGTCACCATCCGGGCTGCGGCGGCGGCCACCGCGCAGTCGTGGTTGAGCACCGACAGCACCAGCGTCTCCAGCACAACGCACTCGGCGAAACCACCGGTGACGGTGAGGATGGGGGAGCCGGGGAAGAAGAGGTCGCCCTCGGGGTAGCCGTCGATGTCGCCGGTGAACCGGTAGTCGGCGAGCCACGCGGCACCCTGCTCGTCGACCACACCGGTGCGGCGCAGGAAGTCCAGGTCGGCCGGGTCGAAGCGGAACTCGCGGAGCATCTCCACCAGCCGGGTGGTGCCGGCGACCACGCCGTAGCGGCGGCCGATCGGCAGCCGCCGGCTGAACACCTCGAAGACGCAGCGGCGATCCGCCGTGCCGTCGCGAAGGGCGGCGCTGACCATGGTCAGCTCGTAGTGGTCCGTCAGCAGGGCGGGACGAAGGCTGTGCACAGCCCCAGCCTAGGGTTCAGGCGGTCGCCGTGCCGTCGTGGCCCGGGATCGTCCGCAGCGCCGCCCGCAGTTCGACGCGTCCGGTCACCCCGAGCTTGGTGTAGATCCGCTGGAGGTGGTTCTCCACCGTCCGCGCGGAGAGAAAGAGCTGCTCAGCGATGGCGCGGCTGGTCTCGCCGAAGGCCGCCAGCCGGGCCACCTGCCACTCCCGGTCGCTGAGCGTCGGGGTGGCCGCGCGCAGCGCCGGAGTGTGCACCATGTCACAGCAGCCGAGCATCACCGCGAGCCGCTCACCGGCGCTGGCGAGCTGCGGCGAGCGACGCTGGCGCAGCAGGTGCACCGCCTCGGCGGCGGCCTCCGCGGCCGGCAGCGCCAGCCCCAGGTCCAGGAAACCGTCGGCGGCGGCGAGCAGCTGCTCGGGCGAACTCTCCGCCGCCGCGCGGGCGTGCCGGGCCAGGAGCGGCGGCAGGGTGCCGTCGACCTGTTCCGAGAGTTCGGCCAGCCGCTGGGCGACCGTGCGGCGGCTGCCGTCGGAGCAGGTCGGGCCGGTCGGCGCGGTGGCCTCGCCGAGGCGTACCAGATCGTGCAGCACCAGGGTCTCGTGCCCGGCGAAGCCGTCCACCCGCAGCCGGTCGACCAGCCCGTGCAGGTGGGCCGCCGCGCCGGTCAGGTCACCACCGGCCGCGAGCGTGGCCGCCCGGGCCTGCTCCAGCCACGGGTACAGCACGGCCATGCTCGGCGCGTGGATGCGGTCCGCCTCGGCCATCGCCTCGGCGGCCTGCCGGGCGTCGCCGCGCAACGCGGCGGCCTGTGCGCGTTCGGCCTGGGCGAGACCGGCGTACACCCGACTGGTCGCCAGCACCGCGCAGGCACCGAGCGCGGCCTGCAACGCCGCGTCGCTGCGTCCGCGCAGCCGGGCCGCGTACGCGCGCAGGATCGCCAGGTAGCCGCTGCCCAGCCGGAAGTCACCCGCGTCGGCCAGGTCGGCGAACTCGTCGGCGACCAGCGCGTCGATGCCGGACAGGTCACCGGAGAGGGCCAACCGGGTGCCCCGGGCCAACTCCACGGCGAGTTGGAGGTATGGCATGTCCGCCCGCCAACTGGCCACCTTCGCCTGGACGAGGTCGACGGCGGTGGCGCTGCGGCACAGTTGCCCCTGCACCGCCTGGAGGTGGGCGATGGCGCACCGGGCCAGCTCCCGCGCGGCGATGCTGGCGGCCGGACGGTCCAGCACGTTCTGGGCGAGCCGGAGCGCGGTCGGCGCGTCCAGCCGGTGCAGCCGCATGATCGATTCGAAGGCGCGTACCCGGGCCTGGGCGGCGTGGTCCTTGAGGTCGCCGCCCCGCTTGGCGATCTCCTCCACCGTCGAGTGCTGACTGAGTCCCCAGTAGCTGACCATGCCGCGGACCGTGAGCCACCGGCTGAGTCGCTCCTCGTCACCGGTGTCGGTGGCGACGGCGTCGAGCACGCCGAGCGCCTCGGCCGGGCGGTCGGCGAACATCAGGATGGTGGCCAGCAGCTCGGCCGCGTCGAACCCGCCGTCGGCGTCGAGCGCGGCCCGCGCCAGCCGGGTCGCCAGCGGTACGTCGTAGCGCGCGAACGCCTGAGCTGCCGCGTCGACCAGCATCGCCGGATCCTGCGCGGTGCCGGAGTCCAGGCGCCACACGGCGACCCGCAACAGGTCCTCCCGGCGTCGCTTGCCGACCCCTTCCAGCAGTTCGGCGAGGTGTGCCTGCAACCGGCGGGTCCGGCTGACCGGGCACTGCCGGCGTACCACCTCGCCGTAGAGCGGGTGGGCCAGGCGGACGTCGACCCGCCGGTCGGAGGGGGCCACCGTGATCAGACCACGCTCCTCGGCGGTCTCCACATCGGCCTGTTCCGCCGCGCGGTACAGCAGCCGCAGGCCCAGCGGCTCGCCGAACGCGACCAGCTCGACGACCGTGCGGACGCCCGGGGTGAGCTGGTTGATCCGGATGTCGATCAGGTCGGTCAGGTTGGGTGCCAACTCCAGTCGGCCGGTCCAGGTCCAGACGCCGTACTTCTTGCTGGACTCGCCACTGTTGGTGACGGCGTGCACCAGTTCGCGCAGCAGCAGCGGATTGCCGGAGCTGAGTCGGCCGAGCCGCTCGGACGAGGCGTGGTCGACCTGGCAGCCGAGGATCTCCCGGAGCAACCGGGCGGTCTCGGCCGGTGGCAGTGGGCTCACCTCGGCGTGGTCGACCAGTCCGTCCGTCCACAGTGCGCGGATCGGCAGCGGGATCTGTTCGCCGTCGCGCAGGGTGCCCACCACGGAGGCGTTCTCGGACCGGGCGACCAGGTGCACGAGTGCGGCCGACGGCGGGTCGAGCAGGTGGGCGTCGTCGACGGCGAGCACGATCCGTCGGCCGGCGGCCTGCTGCTGCAACACGTCCACGGCCCAGCGCAGGATGCCGGCCGGGGAGAGCCCCTGTGGTTGTTCGACGGGAAGCACCTGGACCAGGCCGCCGAACTGCACCGCCTGGGTGGTGGCGCTGGCCGCGATCCACCAGACCGCGTACTCCTCGACGGGCAGCGCGTTGACGCCTTCCCGGAGCAGACGGCTCTTGCCGATACCCGGGCTTCCGGCGAAGAATATGCCTCGCCGGCCCTGGGCGCCGGTCACCGCCGCCTGCAGACGGTCGAGTTCCGCCGTGCGGCCCACGAACTTCCACCGACTCATTCGCGCAGCATATCGATGGAACTGTGCCCCGGCCGGTAGCCCGAGCGGGTGAAGTTGAGTAGTCGCGGAGTTACCCAAGAGTACTTTCGTTTGTCCCGTTCCCGCCGCCCGCGCCCGTACTCTTCCGAAATCCGGGTGCGTCGCCGGATGCTCACCGCGGCCGGCCCTGCCGACCGCCCAGCCTCGGAGGCCGCCGCCTGATGAAGCCGGGCCCTCTCCACGACATCGGTACGTCCGACGATGCGACCGGGCCGCCGGGTCACCGCCCGTTCCCCGATCGGCTCGGCGTGACCGTCGATCCGCGTGAGCCCCTCGGGGTGGTCGCCGTGGGTCCGGCCGGTGCCGGGCGGGCGAACGTGCTGGCCGCCCTGCTGGACCTCGACGCCGGGATGTTCACCGTGCCGGCCGGAAGCTGGCTGGTGGTGCGGCACGCGGCCGAGGCGAGCCGGTCCGCCTACGTGCCCGGCTACCGGGCGCCGTTCTCCTACCGTGTGGACCTGCCGGAGGTGGGACCGGCGCTGGCCCGGCCGCCCCGCCGGGTCGAGCTGAACCTGTCCGCGCCACTGCTCAAGCGGTACGTCCTCGTCGACACGCCGGACATCTCCTCGCTCGGACGGACCGGCACCGGGGTCGTGCTCGACGCCGCGGGCCGGGCCGGCGCACTGCTGTTCGTGATCGCGGCGGACCAGTCCTTCAGCGCTGCCGAACTGCACCTGCTCGCCGAGGTCGTGGGGAGCCGGGTCGAGGTCTTCTTCGCGGTGACGCCGGGCGCGGGCGGCTGGGCGTCGCCGGAGTCGGCCGACGGCACGGCGGTGGATCCGATCGCGGTCACCGTCGAGGCGCACCGGGCCGCGTTGCTCGCCGCCGTACCCGGGCTGGCCAAGGCCCGCTGGTTCCCGATCGTCGCGGGCGACGCACTGGACCTGCGGCGGGCGCTCGTCGGGTGGGCCTCCGACGAGGGACTGGAACGCTCCAGCCTCGATCCGCCGGACGTGCCCGGGCTGTACGGCCGGGTGCCGGTGCTGCCGGAGCCGGGCGAGTGGTCCGAGCTGCTCGACCGCCAGGTGCGGTCCGCCGGTCGGCGCATCCGCCAGCATCTGGCGCTGGAACTGGCCAAACTGCACCTGAGGGTGGTGCAGGAGATCGTCTTCGGCACCGGCTGCGCCGGTCTGCCACAGTTGCTCGACCGGGAGATGGAGGCGCTCTCCCTGCTGGCCACCTCGCAGTGCGACCACGCGGTGCGGGAACTGGTCGAGGACGTCGGCGGCCGGCTCTTCGGCGCTCCACTGCCGGAAGGGGTCCGTCGTCGCATCGCCAAGGCGGTCCGGTGGGGAATGTCCGACCACGTCACCGGTCCGGAACTGGAGCGGGTGCTCTTGATCACCAGTACCGCCGGCGTGGCGTCACTGATCGGCCCCGCCGCGATCGACGCGCTGGCGGCGTACCCCACCGTGCCGCGGACCGAGGTCCTGCCGCCGGTCGCGGTGTCGCTTGCGGGTGGCTGCTGGCAACACTGGCGTACGCCCGCCAACGCCGACCAGAGCGCCGCGCGGGCCTGGTCCCAGCGGGCGTTGCGGGAGGTGGAGCTGGAGTTGTCCCGCGAGATCGCTCGTCGGTTCGAGGCGGTCCGTCTCTCGCTCGGCACGGTGCTGTCCGATGCAGCCGAACACGGCATCCTGCTCGCCTGACCGCCACGCGGCGTACCCCGGCGGCCCGGCCACCGGGGTGCCCGCGTGTGCGTTCAGGACGACCAGCCGTGGTCATCGGGCGGCGGTCGGTGGCGATCCCCGCCGGTCCGGCGTTCCGGTTCCTCGGTTCCGCCGAACCGGTGGCACGATGGGGGGCATGGCGGCTCCGCAGGTTGCACCGGCGCAGACCCCGGACACCGATGAGGTGCCGGCCTCCGATCGGCCGTGGGTGACGATCGTGTGGGACGACCCGGTCAACCTCATGACATATGTGACCTGGGTCTTCCAGAAGCTCTTCGGCTACAGCCGGGAGAAGGCCGAGCAGTTGATGCTGGACGTGCATCACAAGGGCAAGGCGGTGGTCTCCAGCGGGGCCCGCGAGCGCATGGAGCACGACGCCTCGCAGCTGCACGCATACGGACTGTGGGCGACGGTGGACCGCTCGTGAGCATGTTCCGCCGCCGGGGTGACCGGTACGTCGCCTCGTTCGCCGTCGACGAGGTGCGTGTCCTGCGCAAGGTCGCCTCCGAGGTGGTCGGGCTGCTGACCGACGGGTTCGACCACTCCGATCCGGTGGTGTGCCGACTCTTCCCGGAGGTCTATCCGGAGGACGCGGCGGGGACGGCGGAGTTCCGCCGGTACACCGAGGGCGACCTCAAGACCGCCAAGATCGATCAGGCCGGGGCGATCCTGGCCGCGTTGCCCGACGACGGTGACGGCGGCGGTGAGGTACGCCTGGACGCCGAGGCGGCCGAGGCGTGGCTGCGGGCGCTGAACGACGCCCGGTTGGCGATGGGCGTACGGCTGGAGATCAAGGACGGGACCGATCTGGGGGCAGAACTGGACGATGCGGTCGCCGAGGACCCGTCCTCCAGCCGGGTGTTCCAGCTTTCGGTCTACGCGTATCTCGGTTATCTCCAGGAGTCCCTGCTCAACGCCTTGATCGAGTGACTGTGACCGGCGCGACCTCGCGGTCGTGGGCCGCCGGGCGCTAGTCTTGGCGACGTGCTGAGCATCGACCGGTCGATCGTTGACGCGATCGTCGCCCACGCCCGTCGGGACCACCCCGACGAGGCCTGCGGCGTGGTCGCCGGCCCGATCGGCGGCGACACTCCGACCCGGCACATCCCGATGGAGAACGCCGCCCGCTCGATGACGTTCTACGAGTTCGACTCGATGGAGCACCTGCGGGTGTGGCGCGAGATGGACGACCGCGACGAGGAACCGGTCGTGATCTACCACTCGCACACCGCCACCGAGGCGTACCCCTCGCGGACGGACATCTCCTTCGCCGGTGAGCCCGGCGCCCACTACCTGCTCGTCTCCACCCGCGAACCCGACACGGAGGAGATCCGTTCCTTCCGCATCGTGGACGGGGTGGTCACCGAGGAGCCGGTGCGGATCCTCGACGCCGGGGTGGACCCGCACGCCGTGCAGTCGTACATGTTCGGGCAGAGCCCGGCGACGGTCGACTACGAGTGTTCGGGTCGCTGATCCCCTTCAGCACCCGCACGCCCTTTCCCGTCACCGAGCACACCTGATCGAGGAGTACGACAGACATGGCCATCGAGGTTCGCATCCCCACCATCCTGCGCAGCTACACCGGCGGCGCGAAGGTCGTCGAGGGCAGCGGTGACACGCTGGCCGACCTGCTCACCGACCTGGACTCCCGGCACGCCGGGCTGCGGGGCCGGCTGGTCACCGAGGCCGGCGCGCTGCACCGCTTCGTCAACGTCTACGTCAACGACGAGGACGTCCGGTTCCTGGGCGCGCTGGACGCCAAGCTGAACGACGGCGACAGCGTCACCATCCTGCCCGCCGTGGCCGGTGGCGCGTTCGGCTTCGCGGCCGCTGCGGCGATCAGCCAGCACCGCGCGCCCGTGGCCGGGCTTCGCGCGCCCGTCGCCGCGAGCTGAGGCGGCCGCGATGACGCGGTACGACAGCCTGCTGGACGCCTGCGGCGGTACGCCCCTGGTGGGGCTGCCCCGACTGTCGCCGACGGTGCCCGACGGGGCACCGCCGGTGCGGCTGTGGGCGAAGCTCGAGGACCGCAACCCGACCGGCAGCGTCAAGGACCGGGCCGCGATGTTCATGGTGCGGGCCGCCGAGGAGTCCGGCAAACTCCGGCCCGGCGACACGATCCTTGAGCCGACCAGCGGCAACACCGGCATCTCGCTGGCCATGGTGGCGAAGCTGCGCGGCTACCGGCTGGTCTGCGTGATGCCGGAGAACGTCTCGACCGAGCGGGTGCAGCTGCTCCGGATGTACGGCGCGGAGATCATCTTCTCGCCGGCGGCGGGCGGCTCCAACCAGGCGGTGGCCACCGCGAAGCAGATCGCCGCCGAGCATCCGGACTGGGTCATGCTGTTCCAGTACGGCAACGAGGCGAACGCCCGGGCGCACTTCGAGACGACCGGCCCCGAGCTGCTGCACGACCTGCCCACGATCACCCACTTCGTGGCTGGGTTGGGCACCACCGGCACGTTGATGGGGACCGGGCGCTACCTGCGCGAGAAGGTCGAGGGCATCCAGATCGTCGCGGCCGAGCCGCGCTACGGCGAGCTGGTCTACGGCCTACGCAACATCGACGAGGGGTACGTCCCGGAGCTCTACGACGCGACCGTGCTCAACCGGCGGTTCTCCGTCGGCACCCGGGACGCGGTACTGCGTACCCGGCAGTTGGTGGAGGTGGAGGGTCTGTTCGTGGGCTTCTCCACCGGGGCGGTGCTGCACGCCGCCCTGGCCGTGGCGCACGAGGCGGTACGGGACGGCCGCCGTGCCGACGTGGCGTTCGTGGTCAGCGACGGCGGCTGGAAGTATCTCAGCACCGGGGCGTACGGCGGCACTCTCGCCGACGCGGAGGACGCCCTGGAGGGGCAGCTCTGGGCCTGAGCCCGGCGACATCGACGAGGGTCATCGGCGTGATGCCGGTGGCCCTCGTCGCGTCGGACGGTCCAGATCAGCCGGTCCGGTAACCCGGGCTCGATCGGATGGGCGGAACGGGTGTCACGTTGGTGACAACTTCCAGCGGATCATTCTTGCGTTCAGGCGCGCGGGCGTAGGCTGCGCAGCGTGGCGTACGCGTCGGTATTGATCATCTCCGGAGCGGCGACCGGCCCGATCGCTACCTATCGTGACAGCGAGACAACTCGATGCGACTGACCGTCCTGGGCTGTGCGGGCAGCTTCCCCGGACCCGAGTCCCCGTGTTCGGCCTATCTGGTCGAGGCCGAGGACTTCCGGCTCCTGGTGGACTTCGGCCCGGGCTCGTTGTCCACCCTCCAGCGGTACGCCGGGCTGCACGCGCCGGACGCCATCCTCCTGACCCACCTGCACTGCGACCACATCCTCGACGCCGCGTCGTACGTGGTGGTCCGGCGGTACGCCCCGGACGGCCCGTACCCGCCGCTGCCGGTGTACGCCCCGGCCGGTGCCCCGGACCGGCTCGCCACCGCGTACGGGCAGGAGGACAGCACGGTCGAGGACGTGTACCAGTTCTACGCGCTGGAACCCGGCACCTTCCCGATCGGCCCGTTCACCGTCACCGTCGACCGGGTGCTGCACCCGGTGGAGACGTACGGCGTGCGGTTGGAGCACGGCGGCCGGACGCTCTGCTACTCGTCGGACACCGCCCCCTGCGAGGCGTTGCTGCGGTTGGCCCAGAACGCCGACGCCTTCCTCTGCGAGGCCAGCTACCTGGACGGCGTGGACAATCCACCCGATCTGCACCTCACCGGACGGGAGGCGGGCGAGGCGGCGGCCAAGGCCAACGTGGGACGGCTGCTGCTGACCCACCTGGTGGCCGCCTGGGGCAGCGAGGCGCACACCGTCACCTCGGCGGCGGCCGCGTACAGCGGCCCGCTGGACGTGGTCCGACCGGGCGCCAGCTACGACATCTGAGCCTGCGCCGGGAGCGGGCAGCGGGGTCGTCGACCGGACTCTAGGATCGCCCGGTGACCGACCCCTCCGCCGGCCCACCCGATCCGCGTCCCGCCGACCGGCCGGCTTCTCCCGCGC